>NZ_CAWNJO010000032.1:0-79148 GCF_963874835.1 Vibrio sp. V12_P9A6T4
CGTTCACTTGGTTGTGATAGTTCCACCAAAAGTTTCGATATCAACGTTGATGGGAGTATTGAAAGGGCGTTCAGCAATCCGCTTGTTTAACAAGTTCCCACATATAAGAAAGAAACTGTGGGGTAATCATTTTTGGGCAAGGGGATACTTTGTTGACACAGTTGGTGTGAATGAAGAAATCATCAGGCGTTACGTAAGGCACCAAGACAAGAAAGATCAAGAATATGAGGCGCAGTTAGAGTTGAAGATAAACTAGCAGCGCAGGGATGCCCCCTTATAGGGGGCTATAAACCAAAGCCGCCTTCTAAGAAGGCGGATTTTTACTCTTAGCATACCGTTGTGGTCTAGGCTTAACTGTTCTAGGGAATGTTCTTTCCCTTCGCCCTTCAAGTATTAAGCTTTCAGCCATGTTGTGAAAACCCTTTAACTGACGAGGTATTGCTCCTGGTGTTGAGTAAGGTAAGCCTACAAGTAACGCAGATACATGAGCTAATGTGCCGTTAAAACTCAGTTGATAAGGAAGATAGTTTCCCTTTAAATTGAAGCAGAGCTCTACCATCTGATATCGAATTAAATTGTAAGTAAGCAAGATGCCCCATAACTCCTGCTTTACCAACTCTGGTAAACGACTTCGCAGCGTGAGACGGTTTCCAAGCATGTATTGTTTTTGCTCTCGGTAGCCTAGCTCTATCTCCCAACGATGCTCATAAAGACCAGTAATATCTTTTGATGGGTAACGCAGGGGATCTGTCATAGAAGTTAATACTTGGTAGTCTTTTCCTTTAATTTTACGAGTGACAAGTCGAGCGGTTATCGACTTTGGTAAATCAGACCATCGCTTTCTAGCTCTTGGATTACTGTGTAATTGAACAAGTTTGTCATTTCGCCCTAAAGATTGAACAATGTCATATTGTGTATTTTTCTTGAGGGGGATAAGCCAATGGCGCTCTGAGCCAGAGTCTTGCCATTTATGTAATAAGCCTAAAGAATAGAACCCCTTATCGAACATTGTCACGCTATGATTCGGTGTTGTTTCTATCAGTTTTTCAGCTAATACCATTTCGTTTGTATTGTAATTATCAAAGGCACTGGCCGTGATAATGTGACTGCTTAGTTCCATTTGGCAGACCATTCTCACCTGCGGATATTGTGTCCCTTTTTGTCGAGAAAATGCATTTTCATTTTGCGGGTTATCGGGCGTGCGCCAAACAACGCCATCGACGCCAAGAAGCGTTAATCCATTCCACTGGGGTAACTTTGCACTTTTTAACCATGAAGTCGTCATTCGCTCAAAGACCGCTTTAATTGCGCCTTCACCCAACGTCTTTCGACGTTGAGTCAGCGCACTCGGTGCGACAAAAGCTTTACCCGTACGGTCGACAATATCAAGTTGGTTAACTAAGTCTTTCATGGATTTATTGTTGTAGATAGCCATTCCAACAAGTAACCAAACCATGGATTCTAGAGTTAATTTCCTCTTTCTCATCGTGACGGTATCAGTAAGAGAATAAGCTTCGTTGATGAGGTCAATTGGAAGTAAGTCAGACAAAGTCTCAACGTTGCTAGGTTTCCAATCATTAATTATGTTTAGAGCTTGAGAAACATCCATAAAAAAATCCAAGTGCATTAAATACACTTGGATTTTGACAGCTCTGAAGGATCGTTCAACCGATCACTTTGGCCTTAACTGATCGGCATTACCGCAATGCGGTCTTTTTTACTTAATCACTTTATACCGAGATGGAAGAAGTGATTAGAATAACTCTTCAGCCACTTTATACAAATCAGTGCGAACTGGACGCTTCATATTTTCAATTGCGTCGATAATATCGTGGTGAACCAACTGCTCTTTCTGAATACCAACACAACGACCACCGTGGCCATCAAGCAGTAAATGTACTGCAAAATTACCCATGCGTGACGCAAGAACACGATCAAACGCCGTCGGGCGACCACCACGTTGAATATGACCCAGCACGGTAGCGCGAGTTTCACGTCCCGTTGCTTTTTCAATTTCTTTCGCCAGTTGGTTAGCATCCATCATCAACTCAGTCAGTGCAATAATGGCGTGTTTCTTACCTTTCTTAATACCGTCTTGAACATTTGCAATCAGTTGCTCCATATTCAGGCCAGTTTCAGGGGTGATGATGTATTCACAACCGCCTGCAATCGCCGACATCAGAGTCAAATCACCGCAATGACGACCCATAATTTCAACAATAGAAATACGTTGATGAGAAGAGGAAGTATCACGTAAACGGTCAATCGCATCGATAACCGTATTTAATGCCGTTAAGTAGCCAATGGTGTAATCGGTACCTGCAATGTCGTTATCAATCGTGCCTGGTAAACCAACGCATGGAAAACCCATTTCGGTCAGCTTTTTCGCACCCATGTAAGAACCGTCACCGCCGATGACAACTAAAGCATCAATACCATGCTTTCTTAGGTTCTCGATCGCTTTTTCACGTACTGCGACTTCACGAAATTCAGGGAAACGCGCAGAACCTAGGAAAGTACCACCTTTATTGATAACGTCAGAAACGCTTGAACGATCCAATTTTTTAATGCGATCTTCATAAAGACCAAGGTAGCCATCGTAAATACCAAATACTTCCAAATCAGCACCGAGTGCCGTACGAACAACACCACGGATTGCTGCGTTCATGCCAGGTGCGTCACCGCCACTAGTCAAAACACCGATCTTCTTAATCATGCTCACCCTCGATTTTTTGGGAACTTAATACTAATTTTTTACGCTGTCCGTTAGCGATAAAACCGACAGCAAAATCTTTCTAATCTGTGCATAATGTTACCTTTCCTAAAGAGGAATACTACTGTTATTTGCACGAAATTATGTAAGTTTGCTACTTATGTAAGAGTATTACAGTTTTGAGTTAATGCTTTGTTGATTCATATCAGAATCAGGCTTATTTATTGTTCTTAAAAAGATAGTTAATAAGCGCGTTTTTGTCGCTACCACCCTTGTGATTTTTGCTTTTTTTCTGGTCCAAACACCACAGAATAAGGATCTTGGTGGATTAATACATCAGCTCCGGGAAAAGCCTCGAGTAGCTTATCTTCCACCTCATCGGAAATGCGATGCGCCTCAATCAAGCGGATATTGTCATCTAGTTCCAGATGTAATTGAATGAATCTTACAGGTCCAGACATGCGAGTTCTTAATTGATGTACACCCAACACACCAGCCACAGAAAGACATTCTGTGCGGATTTGCTTCAATTCTTCATCAGGTAACTTACGATCCAATAAGGTCTGAATGGCCTCTTGTACCATACGAAAAGCACTATAAAGAATATAAACGCCAATGCCGATCGCAAAGATGGCATCGGCCTGTTTAAAGCCAAACCAGCTCAATATAAGCGCGATCATAATCGCCGCATTCATGAACAAATCGGTTTGGTAATGCAATGAATCCGCAGCAATGGCTTGGCTGCCCGTTTTTTTCACCACATGCTTTTGGAACAACACTAAGCCAAAAGTCACTAGCATTGCAAACAGGCTGACATAAACGCCATATTCAGGAGAAGTTAATTCGTGTGGGCGGAAAAAACGGTCAACCCCATTGAGGATAAGAAAACAGGCCGAGCCTGAAATGAACATCGCTTGGGCAAGAGCCGCAAGCGATTCCGCCTTACCATGACCAAAGGCGTGCTCTTTATCTGCGGGCTGCAGTGCGTAACGCACCACAATTAAATTGACCACGGAAGCGGCAATATCAAGTAAGGAATCAATCAAGGATGCGAGTAGGCTGACCGAGCCAGTAACCCACCAAGCGATCACTTTTACTATCAGCAACAATGAGGCTACAAGGGTTGCTGTCCAGGCAGCAAGCGTAACAAGGCGTGCGTATTCTTGTTTCATATCACTAAAATCAGCTTGAGAATGAGCAGGTAGTATACCTTCTCAAATTAAGAATGAATATGACACAAAAATGAACAGGCCTCACCCGAGGCCTATTATCAATGATTAGCGGTTATCAATGACTAGCTATTTTTTTTCATGTGCTTAGGACCATTTTCCATGCACTTCTGCATGCGATCTTGTTGTAGCGTTTGCAGTTTTGCTTTTTGTTCCGGAGTTAGCACACTCATCATGTCATGACGTTTTTCTAGCATCTTGACACGGTGAGCGACCTGTTGATCGACCATCTCTTTGGCTAGTTCATTTGCCGCTGCCGCATCAAAGTTCTCAGCGAGCACGAGAGCCTGTACTTTGTCATGGTGCGCTTTCATTTTCGCTTGGCGTTGACCTTTGTGCTCACCCTTCATCGCTTCGCGATTCGCCTCACGCATTCCTTTCAACTTTGCTTGTTGATCAGACGTCAAATCAAGCTGCTGCATCATGCCGCGATCAAAACCGCCACACTCATCATTTGGGCCTTTATGCTGCTCTTTACCACCAAATGCAAAGACGCTTGCTGTGCTAAGAGTCAGAGGAAGTATCACCGCCGCAAGTACTAATTTTTTTGCCATTTTCATCATCTATTCCTTCACTAAGTGGATTCTAACAAGCTGTATTCACAGCGCTTGAGTGTAGAATAGGGCCTGTACGGTAAAGCAACGTATAGTGAGCGTAAAGAATCGTAAAGAGCTTATTGCTCACTGAATATCTTGCCTATTTCGCAGTAAACTGTACCCATAACTTCCCCAACGACGAGGCGACACATGGCGCATATTCTTCTGATTGATGATGATACTGAGCTCACCAGCTTACTAAAAGAAGTCTTGAGCTATGAAGGCTTCGATGTCTCTGAAGCGAATGATGGAGAGAGCGGGCTCGCGGCCATTCATGATCGCATTGATCTTGTCTTACTCGATGTAATGATGCCTAAGCTTAATGGGATGGAAACGCTGAAAAAGTTACGTGAAAACTGGCATACCCCGGTATTAATGCTCACCGCCAAAGGAGAGGAGATCGATCGCGTCATCGGTTTAGAACTCGGCGCGGATGACTATTTACCGAAGCCTTTCAGTGACCGAGAGCTGCTGGCACGCATTCGCGCGATTTTGCGCCGAACCCAAACCACCAATGGCACCAAACATAATGACGTCATTGAGTGCCAAGATATTCAAGTATACCCCAGCAAGCAGGAAGCCTATTGCCAAGGGCAATTGCTGGACCTTACCACCACGGAATTTGCCTTGCTGACTCATTTTGTGCAAAACCCAGGCGAAACCTTAACTAAAGAAGCGCTCAGCCTTGATGTTCTAGGAAAACGGTTGGCGGCCTTTGACCGCGCGATTGATATGCACGTCTCGAATTTACGCAAGAAATTACCTGAGCGTGTCGATGGTAAATCACGGATTAAAACGCTGCGTGGTCGTGGCTACCTCATGATTCTGGAGGATTAATGCGCCTACCTAAAATCAACAGCCTTTATGGCAGAATTTTTGCCATTTTTTGGTTTACGATGCTGCTGGTGCTGATCGCAGTATTAGCACTGCCGCACCTTGATCCTCGCAAAACCCGTGATATACCTAGCGATGAATACCAACGTCTTACACACTTAAAACAGAAAATAGAGAGTATGTTTAAAGATGAGCATGAACTCACACGTATCCTATTTCGTTTAGAAAATAGCAGCAACAAGCGTGGTGAAGGGCACATGCGCGAGAAGAACGGCACGCCACAATTTTTTATCACAACGCCAGATGGCACAATTCTCACCACCAAAACTCAAGCCGACTTTAAGTTTAAAGCACTCCAAAATTTCGTGACCAGCATTGAATCCATTGATAAGCCACAACAGAAGCTCTATGGCCGTTATATGATTTCAGGTCCATTGCCAATTACCCTTGCTAAGCAAGATCTACTCATGTTTGTCGGTATTCGCTGGAATGAGCCCCCTCCGTTCTTATTGCAACTATTCGACCGTCCGTTCGGCCTACTGCTTGCCGTGATGCTCGTCAGTACACCACTACTCTTATGGCTCGCATGGGCATTGAGTCAACCCGCCAGCCGCCTCGAGCAAGCCGCCAAACGGGTCGCTCGCGGCGAATTTGTGGTCGACCCAAGCTTAGAAAAAGGCACCAGTGAATTTCGCCAAGCGGGACGAAGCTTTAACCAAATGGTAGAAGCCGTCAATCAAATGATTTCTGGCCAGCAGCGATTGCTGTCGGATATTTCACACGAACTGCGCTCCCCTTTAACTCGACTGAGAATGGCCAATGCACTTGCCACTCGTAAACAAGGTAGCAGCTCAGAATTGGAGCGAATCGACACCGAAGCACAGCGTTTAGAGCAGATGATCGGTGAACTGCTGACGCTTTCGCGTATGCAAACCAATAGCCATCTCAGCCGAGAAACTCAACCGCTATCCAGTTTATGGGAGGAATTATTGAGTGATGCCCAATTTGAGGCGGAGCAGATGGAAAAAAGACTCACCTATAATGCGATTCCACCGCACACGATTTCCGGCACACCAAAACTGCTGATGAGCGCATTGGAAAACATTGTGCGTAACGCCATTTACTATGGCAAAGATGAAATCAATATTACCTTTTCGGTCGAAAAAGGCAGACTATCGGTTTGCGTGGAAGACAATGGTGAAGGCGTTCCCGAAAACGAGTTAGACGATATTTTCCGCCCCTTTTACCGTGTTTCCACTGCGCGAGATAGGCACAGTGGTGGTACAGGGTTAGGTTTAGCCATCACTGAAAGTGCCATTCGTCAACACAGCGGTACTATTCACGCAAGTCGCAGCCAATTAGGTGGGTTAAAAGTACAATTCACGCTCCCGTTGGATAGTTAAATTCCACTTATGCCTATATTGCCAAATAACGGGTGACTTGTACTCAATAGGCTCGTCACCTTATACTTCCGGCCCACACTCCTTAAGAGCAGCTATACCATGTTTGATATCGCACTTTACGAACCTGAAATCGCCCCTAATACCGGAAATATTATTCGCTTGTGTGCCAATTGCGGCGCTAATTTGCATCTTATTGAACCGCTAGGTTTTGATCTAGAAGAGAAGAAAGTGCGCCGCGCAGGGCTTGATTACCACGATTTAGCGCGCGTAACGCGTCATGCCAACTTGGATGCCTTTATGGACTACCTTAATGCAGAGCGCGAAACGTACCGGATTTTTGCTTGTACCACTAAAACCACGGGGCACCACGTCGATGCGCAGTTTCAAAAAGGGGATGTGTTGATGTTTGGCCCAGAAACTCGTGGATTACCAGCGCAAGTCATCGAAAGCCTACCGATGACACAACGTATTCGTATTCCTATGATGGCAGAAGCTCGCAGTTTAAATCTCTCTAATGCGGTCGCTATTATTGCGTTTGAAGCGTGGCGTCAAATGGGCTTTGAAGGTGCACAATAACAGCGCTAGTGTTCTAAACACGGTAGGAAGATAAATCACCAAATAGCAAAAAGGCCGCCTAGGCGACCTTTTTATTAATTCTAGATATTAGGCTAGATTACAGAACAGTTACTTGAGCTGCTTGTAGGCCTTTTTGACCGTTTTCTACATTGAAAGACACTTTTTGGCCTTCAATTAGAGTTTTGAAACCGTCAGAAGCGATTGCATTGAAGTGTACGAACACGTCAGCGCCGCCGTTATCTTGAGTAAGGAAGCCGAAACCTTTAGTTTCGTTAAACCATTTTACAGAACCAGTTGTTTTGTTAGACATAATGTGTCCCTTTTATTTAAATTCATAAAGTTATCGCGCTTATGCGCAATGCACTGATAGATTGAATTATTTAATGTTACTAATAAGGTAAGGGAAACACTGAGGACATCAACTTTTACGATGGGATTCTGAGAATTTACTTTTACTTTTATTTTTTGTTTCATTAATAACCCCTGAACAACAGAGCGAAGTAACTATATTCGCTAACGTTGCACTAAGCAATCTATTTCGGCATTTAATTTTTACAACTCAAAACAATAGAGTAAGGAACACCATAAAAAGTCTTTTATTTCAACCTATTACGATCATCATCTTTACGTTCAAATTCACCTTCGAAGGTTTTTCCCGTTTCAGATGGTTCAAAATCACGATCAAATGGGGCTTTGTTATGACGGCTATCATCAAACTGCGCCTGAAAACGGCCTGATACACCATTCACCACCACTTTATTCATCAAATAGTTGGCAAGCAAAGCCCGAGGTGCAGGCAATAGCACCACCATACCAAGTGCATCGGTCAAAAAACCCGGTACTAAAAGCAGCACACCCGCCACCGCCAGCATCACGCCCTCAATAATTTGCTGCGCAGGTAGCTCACCTTGGTGCAAGCGGTGTTGAACGCTAAGTAAAGTTTGTATCCCTTGACTACGAACCAATGATGCACCAACAAATGCCGTAATCAGCACCAAGGCGATAGTTGGCCACATACCTAGCAAGCTGCCTACTTGGATAAAGAGACCAATTTCAATGATTGGCACAAAAATAAAAGCCAGAAGTAAGATTGGAAACACACGCCCTCCTTTGTTTATTGCTCTCACCTTACCGTCAACCACAGGCGACTACAACACTCAACGCTCAATCAAAGAGCACCACCTCACAGCCTAAATGACTAAATAGAGCCAGTATCTATCTTAAAATAGACCGAATATTGGCTCTATCTGAAATCCATTCATTCGCTCATTTTGCTAACAAAACCTGAACAAATCTCATACCACACAGACAAATCCAACCGCCGGCATCACAACTATTTATCAACGCGATAACTGTTTTTAAAACCTAAAAATAACGCATGTGAGTGCGTATCAAATTTTCATAAAATATTGACCTAAAAGGTGATCCACTTACTATTTTTTAAATCTAGGTTGAGTATGATGTGCCACAGAAGTCAGGACGGATTTTCCAGCCTAAAATTCTGACGAATGGATTCTTAAACTGCAGAAATGGCTAATAATTTCACTAATTATCAGAATAATTCTCTAAGGATCCTGTTATGGCTACCCTATCAGAAACGACAGCTGCTACAACTAACTCGGCCACTCGTATCGAAGAAGATCTATTAGGTCAACGTCACGTTCCTGCTGACGCGTATTACGGCATTCATACGCTGCGCGCTATCGAAAACTTTAATATTTCAAAATCAACCATTTCTGATGTGCCTGAATTTGTACGCGGTATGGTGATGACTAAAAAAGCCGCCACGCTAGCCAACAAAGAGCTCGGCGTCATTCCAAGCCAAGTGGCTAATTACATCCTCCAAGCGTGTGACTTGATCCTAGAAACAGGTAAGTGCATGGATCAATTTCCGTCAGACGTATACCAAGGCGGCGCCGGTACTTCTGTCAATATGAACACCAACGAAGTGATCGCAAACCTTGCTCTGGAATTGATGGGTAAAGAAAAGGGTCAGTACGAGTTCATCAACCCCAATGACCACGTTAATAAAAGCCAATCAACCAACTGTGCTTACCCTACTGGTTTTCGCATTGCGGTATACAACAGCATCCTGAAACTGATTGATTCTATTGCCTATCTAAAAGGTGCGTTTGAGCTAAAAAGCCAAGAGTTCTCTGGCATTTTGAAAATGGGTCGTACTCAATTGCAAGACGCCGTACCGATGACCGTAGGTCAAGAGTTCCGCGCTTGGGCGGTCACCATTAATGAAGAGATCCGCAACCTAGAGTACACCTCTAAACTGCTGCTTGAGATTAACCTTGGCGCAACAGCGATCGGTACTGGCCTGAATGCGGCGCCGGGATATCAAGCGGCGGCGGTGAAACACCTTGCTGCGGTGACTGGCTTAGCTGTGGTACCAGCGGAAGATTTAATTGAAGCAACCTCTGACTGCGGTGCTTATGTTATGGCGCACGGCGCGCTAAAACGCCTTGCTGTGAAACTCTCTAAAATCTGTAATGACTTACGTCTTCTTTCATCTGGCCCTCGCGCGGGTCTAAACGAGTTGAACCTACCTGAACTGCAAGCTGGGTCTTCCATCATGCCTGCAAAAGTAAACCCTGTGGTGCCTGAAGTGGTCAACCAAGTGTGCTTTAAAGTACTTGGTAACGACAACACTATTTCCTTTGCCGCAGAAGGTGGCCAATTACAGCTAAACGTGATGGAACCTGTGATTGCACAAAGCATGTTTGAGTCAATTGAAATTCTTTCAAACGCCTGCATAAACCTTCGTGACAAGTGTGTTGACGGCATCACTGTCAATAAAGAAGTGTGTGAAGCTTACGTATTCAACTCTATCGGTATCGTGACTTACCTTAACCCATATATTGGCCACCATGAAGGTGACATCGTGGGTAAAATTTGTGCGGAAACGGGTAAGAGCGTACGTGAAGTGGTGCTTGAGCGAGGCTTACTCACCGCCGAAGAGCTCGATGACATCTTGTCCGTCGAAAACTTTATGCGCCCTCAGTACAAAGCGAAACGCTACGAATAATCAAAAAAGGCTCTGATTCAGAGCCTTTTTACTTTCTACAAGTTATTAAGTGAGGAAAAATTGCGTTACATCATGGCGCAAAGCATACCGTTCAATATCGCTGAACCTGTAGAATGACCCTATTTTTCATTATCTTTAGGAGTATAAGATGTTCTTAATTGAGTTCCTTATCGTATTAGGATGTATCCTAATTGGTGCAAGGATTGGTGGTATTGGGCTTGGTGTGATGGGCGGTATTGGCCTTGCTGTACTGAGCTTTGGATTTGGCATGCAACCAACCAGCCCACCGATTGATGTGATGTTGATGATCATGGCCGTGGTTGCAGCAGCAGCCTCAATGCAAGCGGCTGGCGGTTTAGATTATTTGATCAAAATTGCCACTAACATTTTGCATAAAAACCCTCGCCACATCACTTTCATCGCCCCTTTGGTAACTTACTTTTTTACAATGATGGCTGGTACAGGTCACGTGGCCTATTCAGTACTGCCCGTTATTGCTGAAGTGAGCCGTCGCAGTGGTATTCGTCCAGAACGTCCTTTAGGTATGGCGGTGATCGCGTCACAATTTGCGATTGTAGCTAGCCCAATTGCGGCCGCCGTCGTGGCGTTAGTCGCCTTCTTAGAACCACAAGGCATCACGCTAACGGATGTGTTGATGATCACCATCCCAAGTACCATTCTTGGTTTGGCTTGCGCGTGCTTATTCGTCAATAAAATCGGTGTTGAGCTGAAAGACGACCCAGAATATCAACGTCGCTTGCAAGACCCAGAATTTCGCGCAGAGATGGAACAAGAAGTATCAATTGCTGATATTCAAATCACGCCACAAGCGAAAAAATCGGTCGGGCTATTTTTGTTCGGTGCCATTGTGGTGGTGGTGATGGGTGCATTGCCTAGCTTGCGCCCACAATTTAACGGCTCAGCCATGGGGATGGCGCACACGATTGAAATCGTGATGCTGTCTATCGCGGCGCTGATCATTTTACTGTGCAAACCTGACGGCAACGCCATCAGCCAAGGTTCCGTATTCCATGCAGGTATGCGTGCCATCGTGGCGATCTTCGGTATCGCTTGGTTAGGTGACACCTTCATTGCCGGCCATGGTGCCATGGTCAAAGAAGCGGTCTCTGGCCTAGTGGAAGTCGCACCATGGACATTCGCGTTCGCGTTATTTGCTCTGTCGGTGATGGTCAATAGCCAAGGCGCAACAACAGCCGTGTTAGTCCCTGTTGCAATAACCTTGGGTTTGCCACCAGCCATTATTATTGCGGTTTTCGTTGCCGTTAACGGTTACTTCTTCATTCCAAACTACGGCCCTATCATCGCATCTATCGACTTTGACCGGACTGGTACCACTCGTATTGGTAAGTATATTTTCAACCACAGCTTTATGCTCCCAGGCTTGTTAAGCATGGTGTTTAGTATTGGTTTTGGTTTGTTGTTCTCCAATATTTTGATGTAATCTCTACTATTGTTATAAGGGAGCTTTGGCTCCCTTTTTATTTGTCACGTATAAAATATTGATACATATCAATAAAGCAATAAATAATTACTTCTCTTCACTCATTCAGCTTAATGAATAAAATTTCAATATATTTACCCTACAACGATTATCCGCCTATCTCCATGTCTTCGAATAAAAAGCGTAAGAATATAATTCCATTATTTACACTCAATTACCCTAAATTAAATTCCCTAAAAAAATGGTGTGTAACTCGGTACTATTGTTTTGTGAAGCAAGACAAAGTTACGCTTTAAAACTCACCTTAGAATTTATACAGATATCTGAGCAAGTGAGCATTTATGTTCACTTAATAATAATTAAAACTTTTCATTTAACGTATTTAATTGAAGTTCCAATAACTTTTTATTCTTTCACCCCTAGTAGATAATATTTTAATGGGCTGGAAGACTGAAGAACATTAGCCGCTGAACACACTCAGAATCTCGTTGTTCTCTGAGTGTAAGGAGATCGCTATGACAACCCAAACTGTATCCACGGAACCTAAAGGTGGCTTCTTTGCTAACTTTAAGTTTCCTTCCGCTTACACCATCCTTTTCATTCTAATTGCTCTTGTGGCCCTTTTAACCTGGATTGTGCCTGCCGGTCAGTATCAGCGCACCATGAATGAAGAACTGGGCAAAGAAGTGCCTATTGCGGGAACTTATCAACACGCAGAAGGTAACCCACAAGGGGTGATCGATGTGTTGATGGCACCGATTGACGGCTTTTATGACCACAACAGCTACGAAGCTGCCGCGATTGACGTGTCTCTGTTCATTTTGGTCATTGGTGGCTTTTTGGGCCTAGTGACCAAAACAGGTGCGATTGATGCGGGCATTGAACGCGTAACAGCGCGGCTTGAAGGGCGTGAAGAGTTGATGATACCCATCCTGATGGCGCTGTTTGCCGCAGGCGGTACGATTTACGGTATGGCGGAAGAATCCTTACCTTTCTACACCTTACTCGTACCAGTGATGATGGCCGCTCGTTTTGACCCACTGGTTGCCGCCGCTACCGTACTGCTTGGCGCGGGTATCGGTACGCTGGGCTCCACTATCAACCCGTTTGCCACCGTAATTGCGGCCAACGCAGCGGGCATTCCGTTTACTGATGGCATCATGTTGCGCTTAGCAATGTTAGCTGTCGGTTGGGTTATCTGTGTGCTGTACGTGATGCGCTACGCGAAAATGGTGCAAGCGGATCAAAGTAAATCGATTGTGTACGATAAGTACGAAGAGAACAAAGCTCACTTCCTTGGCAACCAAAGTGGAGAGAAACTCGAGTTCACCGCCACCCGCAAAGTTATTTTGACCATTTTCGCGGCCGCTTTTGGCGTGATGATTTATGGGGTATCTGTTGCTGGATGGTGGATGGCTGAGATCTCAGCCATGTTCTTGGGCGCAACAATTATTATCGGTTTAATTGCTCGTATGAGTGAAGAGGAATTCACCACCAGCTTTATTGATGGTGCACGAGACCTATTAGGCGTAGCGCTGATCATTGGTATCGCACGCGGCATTGTGGTGATCATGGACCGCGGGATGATCACCGACACTATTTTGTTCTCAGCCGAGCAAATGGTTACTGGCCTTTCATCCGTCATTTTTATTAACGTAATGTATTTACTGGAAATTCTTCTCTCTTTCCTTGTGCCTTCGTCTTCTGGCCTTGCGGTATTAACCATGCCCATCATGGCTCCATTGGCTGACTTTGCAGGCGTTGGCCGCGACCTTGTCGTCACGGCTTACCAATCGGCTTCAGGGATAGTCAACCTCATCACGCCAACCTCTGCGGTAGTGATGGGCGGCTTAGCAATTGCTCGTGTACCTTATGTTCGCTGGGTGAAATGGGTCGCACCACTGTTAGGCATATTGTGCGTATTCATTATGCTATCTCTCAGCCTAGGTGCGATGCTATAGCGCCAAACTGATGAACGATATGTCGTAGGTAAAAACCGCGCCACACCCTTTAAAAGCCGCATGATTGCGGCTTTTTTATTGGCAGGCCGACTTAGGCTCATTGGCTGCGCAGCTACCCAGTTCTAAACATGATACGTTAGCCAAATCAGGAAATGATGGCTTTCAACGTCGTTAGATAACCATTAGTTTTGATGGCTATTTTTTTATAGCAATCGGCTGGGATAAATAACCACTTTTGGTGACTAAATAAAACGCGGCCTATATTCCTTTATCACCAAATTCAGATCGCCTGCTATGTCATCTCTCATTTTCCGTCCTCTATTACGCCCATTCAGACAAAACATCTACATTAGAAAGCCTGCGTGAGATCAAGTTTTATTAAGAAAGTTATGTTAACACAGCCCATTTCTTCGACTCACATTCAACTATATACCCTTTTCAAGTGCATATTCTTAACCCATTCGATGAATTATCGATGTGTTTTTGGTGCATAAAATTCCCAACCAAAATACCGAGCCTATATAGAGTAGTGCTGCGTGAGATTTAAATTGAATGAACATCCATAAAAAAAGCAGTAATAAATATGACACTCACAATATAAACACTGCATAAACATTGTTAAAAAACTATTATTTTCGCCGAATTTCAATATAAATCATTCTGTGATGGACCTCTAAGAACATATACAGACCAAGGGTAATATTAATTGCAGAACAAAGAAGTGAATAAATAAATTCATACTGAATTCCCTACAGAAATAATTATGTATTTATCCAGAACAAGTTGAATTTAATGTCAAAAATATAACGGCATAAATGCATATAAATTAAGAGAGATACTATTATGAGTAAGTTATATGTTGGTTCTGAAATTGGTCAATTACGTCGAGTTCTTGTTCACCGCCCAAGACGCTCACTCACTCACCTAACACCATCCAACTGTCACGACCTTTTGTTTGATGATGTATTGGCCGTAGAGCGTGCGGGGAAAGAGCATGATGCGTTCACACAAACGCTACGTGACCAAGGTGTTGAAGTTTTACTGCTGACCGATCTATTAGCCGACACGCTAGCGGTTCCCGTCGCAAAAGAGTGGCTGCTTACTCAACAAGTATCGGATTACCGCCTTGGCAAAACATTTGCGAATGACGTGCGCTGCTACCTCAGCGATCTGCCAAACCTTGAATTGGCAAAAATCCTGACAGGTGGTTTGTCTTACGCTGAAATGCCAATGAAATCCTCTTCAATGATGCAAGGCTTGCATGCACCAACCGATTTCATCATTGAACCACTACCAAACCATCTCTTTACTCGCGATACGTCTTGCTGGGTATACGGTGGCGTGTCAATCAACCCGATGGCAAAACCTGCACGTCAACGTGAAACCAACCATGTGCGTGCGATTTACCGCTGGCATCCAAGCTTTGCGGGCCAAGACTTCATTAAATACTTCGGTGATGACGAGAGCATTAATTACGATAATTCAACCATTGAAGGTGGCGACGTTCTTGTGATTGGCAAAGGTGCAGTACTGATTGGTATGTCTGAGCGCACCACAGCGCAAGGTGTTGAACACTTAGCTGCGGGCCTATTTAAACATGGCCAAGCGAAGCAAATCATTGCGATGGAACTACCAAAACACCGCTCTTGCATGCACTTAGATACCGTCATGACACACATGCGTGAAGACACCTTCTCTGTTTACCCAGAAGTGGTACGCAAAGATGTGAAATGCTGGAGCCTCACAGGCGATGAGTCTGGTGCCGTGAACGTGAAAGAAGAAGGTTATTTCGTGACCGCCATCGAAAAAGCGCTTGGCGTTGACAAGCTCAACCTAATCACAACGGGCGGTGACAACTTCAACGCAGAACGTGAACAGTGGAACGATGCAAACAATGTCCTAACCGTCAAACCTGGCGTAGTGATTGGCTATGAAGGCAACACTTATACCAATGAAAAATACGACAAAGCAGGCATCACTGTTCTGTCTATTCCTGGTGACGAATTGGGTCGTGGCCGTGGCGGTGCACGCTGCATGAGCTGCCCAATTGAGCGTGACGGTATCTAGCCCTTAGGTTAATCAAATGGGTTGAGGCAAATTTCCTCTGCACGCCTCAACCCACCTTAGAAGAGATAGAATTATGAGCAAACAAACCGTTGTTGTTGCATTAGGTGGAAACGCGCTACTTCGTCGTGGTCAGCCATTAGAAGCAGATGTTCAACGTCGCAACATTGAAATTGCAGTCAAAACCATTTCCGAAATAGCCAAACACTATAACGTGGTGCTGGTGCATGGCAATGGCCCTCAAGTTGGCCTGCTGGCACTACAAGGTCTCGAATACAAAAAAGTAGCGCCATACCCACTCGACGTATTGGGCAGTGAAACTCAAGGGATGATTGGCTACATGTTGATGCAAGAGTTCAAAAACATGCTGCCTGAACGCAATATTTCGTGCATGTTGACCCAAATGATGGTCGACCCGAAAGACCCTGCATTTGCCAACCCAACCAAACCGATTGGCCCAGTTTATCAAGAAGCAGAAGCGCGTGAATTGGCTGAGAAATACCACTGGACAGTCAAACCCGACGGCCAATACTTCCGCCGTGTGGTTCCGAGCCCTCAACCGATAGGTATCGTCGAACATGATGCGATTTCCCAGCTTATCAGTGCCGGTCATTTAGTGATTTGCACTGGTGGTGGCGGTATTCCAGTCAAACGTGAAAACGGCAAATTAGTCGGTGTAGAAGCAGTGATCGACAAAGACATGTCGGCTGCCTTTCTTGCCAAACAATTGAACGCCGACGCGCTGCTGATTTTGACCGATGCTGACGCCGTTTACCTTGATTGGGGTAAACCAACCCAACATGCGCTGCGCAGCACAACGCCAAGCGAGCTTGCCAACTATCAATTTGATGCCGGTTCTATGGGGCCCAAAATTGAAGCCTCGTGCGAATTCATTCAACAAGGCGGGAAAGTCGTTGGGATCGGTGCGTTAGAAGATGGCCTACGCATCTTAGAAGGCACAGCAGGTACCAATATTACGCGTGACTAAAACATTGTTTTTAAAATCTATTTTATAAACCGAATCTGTTTTTAACTTTAAACAACTGTTTTTAACTTTAAACAAATATTAACGCTTTCTTCCACCCTTTCATCAGAAGCAAGCGTTGCAAATGAGGAAAAGATCATGGCTTTTAACTTACGCAATCGTAACTTTCTAAAACTTCTTGATTTCACTCCACGCGAAATCCAGCACCTATTGGATCTATCACTTGAGCTGAAAAAAGCCAAATACAACGGTTATGAGCAGCCTCGTCTCAAAGGCAAAAACATTGCACTTATCTTTGAAAAAACCTCAACTCGCACTCGCTGTGCATTCGAAGTAGCGGCGTTTGACCAAGGTGCTCAAGTCTCCTACTTAGGCCCATCAGGTTCACAAATTGGCCACAAAGAATCGATGAAAGATACTGCGCGCGTCTTAGGCCGCATGTATGACGGCATCGAATATCGCGGCTTTGGTCAAGAGATCGTTGAAGAGCTTGGTGCCTACGCTGGCGTACCAGTATGGAACGGCTTAACTGACGAATTCCACCCAACACAAATTCTGGCTGATTTCCTTACCATGATCGAACATGGCCGTGGCAAACGCCTCCATGAAATGAAATTTGCCTACCTCGGTGATGCACGCAACAACATGGGTAACTCCTTGATGGTGGGCGCTGCGAAAATGGGGATGGACATTCGCCTTGTTGCACCCAAAGCGTTCTGGCCAACAGAAGAATTAGTCGCGGAATGTCGCACTATTGCAAAGCAAACAGGCGCGAAAATTACACTCACAGATGATGTTCAAGAAGGCGTTCAAGGCTGTGATTTCCTTTACACCGATGTTTGGGTATCGATGGGTGAAGCGAAAGAAGCATGGGCAGAGCGCATTGAATTGATGCTGCCTTACCAAGTGAACATGGCAATGCTAAAAGCCACTGGTAACCCACATGTGAAATTCATGCACTGCTTGCCTGCTTTCCACGGCGAAGATACCACCGTTGGCAAAGAGCTTGCGAAAAACTACCCAGTGCTTGCCAAAGGCGTTGAAGTGACCGATGAAGTGATTGAATCTGAGCATTCCATCGTGTTCGATGAAGCTGAAAACCGCATGCACACCATCAAAGCCGTGATGGTGGCCACCTTAGGTAACTAACTTAGGGCAGCTAACTTAGGTAACGAATAGTAGATAATGAATGTAGGCGATGAATCGTCTACTTCATCTCTTTGATGTTGAATCGATGCGAGCTTGAATAAAGCTCGCATTTTTTTTCAGTCAATAACACTCACAAATCGCACTTATGCTTTAGCTGTAAACGCGTAGTAAATAACATCGAAATCAAGCTAATTTCGCATAAAAATCCATTTTCTGGATATTTTTCAAAGAGTATTGCCAGCGTGTTTTTTGTCCGTATAATCCTTCGCAATTTGTCTAAACGGAGCAGAAAATGAACCGCAGCACTCCCCATCAACGCCATCCATTACACCCGGCGCCGGTCGAGTTAGCTGTTTTGTTTTTCTGTTCTGAACGTTATTGAAGCCTCCTATTTTAGGGGGCTTTTTTTTAAGCAAAATTTCGCAAAGGCTAGTAGCCAAAGCGAACCATACAGAGGGAAGACACGTTATGGCGCATTCGTTATTTAACAAGCACATCATTTCCATTCCAGAACTGAGCCGCGCGGAACTGGAGCTGATTGTTGAAACTGCAACAAGGCTTAAAGCGGAACCAAACCCTGAACTTCTCAAAAATAAAGTGGTGGCAAGCTGCTTCTTTGAACCTTCTACACGTACCCGTTTGTCGTTTGAAACGGCAGTGCAGCGCCTAGGCGGCACAGTGATTGGTTTTGATAATGGCGGCAATACGTCACTTGCCAAGAAAGGGGAAACCTTAGCTGACTCGGTGCAAGTTATTTCCTCTTATGTCGATGCATTTGTCATGCGCCACCCACAAGAAGGCGCTGCACGTTTAGCCTCTGAGTTTTCCAACGGCGTTCCCGTAGTCAACGGTGGCGATGGTGCTAACCAACATCCAACCCAAACCTTGCTCGATCTGTTTTCCATTTATGAAACGCAAGGCAGGCTCGATAACCTTAACGTCGCGTTCGTCGGCGACTTAAAATATGGCCGCACCGTCCATTCGCTCACCCAAGCCTTATCGAAATTCAACAATGTACGTTTCTTTTTTATCGCCCCAGAAGTGCTGGCGATGCCAGATTACATTTGCGAAGAGCTCTCAGAGGCTGGCATTGCGTTTAGTTTGCACGCTAGCATTGAAGAGGTCGTGCCTGAACTGGATGTGCTGTACATGACGCGCGTACAAAAAGAGCGCTTTGATGCATCCGAATACGCACACATGAAATCGGCTTACATCTTAACCGCAGAAACATTAAAAGAAGCTCGCCACAATTTAAAAGTGCTGCACCCACTGCCTCGGGTCGATGAAATCACCACCGATGTCGATAAAACACCTTACGCCTACTATTTCCAACAAGCCGAAAACGGCGTTTATGCGCGTGAAGCTTTATTAGCCCTTGTTCTTAACCCAACCTTATAAGTAGGAGATAACATCATGGTAAAAGAGACCCAATTGCAAGTTGAAGCGATTCGTAACGGTAGCGTGATTGACCATATCCCTGCCAACCTTGGGATCAAAATTCTCTCTTTGTTTAAGTTAAATGAAACCAATCAACGTGTGACGATTGGCCTAAACCTACCCTCTTCTGCGTTAGGTAATAAAGATCTGATTAAAATAGAAAACCTTTATCTCACCAAAGAGCAAGCGAACCAATTAGCACTGTATGCCCCGAAAGCCACCGTCAATCAAATTGAAGAGTATAAAGTGGTCAACAAACTGACCCTCACTTTGCCAGAGCGAATTGACAGCGTATTTCGTTGCCCAAACAGCAACTGCATCTCTCATGGCGAGCCTGTCGAGAGCCGCTTTAAAGTGCAGCTCAAACAAGAGAATGTGCATCTCAAATGCCACTATTGTGAGAAAGTATTCTCGCGCGAAATCATGACTGAACGTTGCTAAAACAGCACTAAGCGCGCATCCATCGCGTTTACAGCCCTGCCAGCCTCCAGCGTCCTAACTCGGCGCTGGACCAACTTACGAATCTTGCATATTTCCGTGCATATTATTCCATCAAATCAACATAAAACGCCAAAAATCAATCGGTAATCTAGTTTATTATTTGGTGATCCCCCGCAAAAAGCGACACATTGATTAATGTTAAGCTACAGGCATCAATAATAATCCCCCACCACTTATAGAGGGGAAAAGAGCAATGCTCAACCGTTGCGCCATTGGCGTTAAACATAACGTGAACTCACACTCTATGGCTTTGGGAGTGTGCTGGCATGGTAAGGATCACCGATACCCCAGACGCAGTAGCGTGTATAAAAGGAACCGCCCGTGAACAGAAAAATCCCCCACGGCGCAATGCAAACCGATGACAAAACGTTAGCTTCCGCTTGTAAAAAAATCCTACAACAACAAAGTTTTGCTAACCAAAATGAGCTACGACTCAGGCTAATAGAGCTCGGCTACGAAGGCATTAGCCAATCCACTGTGTCACGCTTGCTTTCCCAACTTGGTGTGGTGAAAGTGCAAAATGCGTGCGGGAAAAAAGTGTACTGCATTACGGTCGAAACCGCGCCAGTGCGTGTTGAGTCATCTATCGCCTCACAAATTGAGTTTATCACTCACAATCAATCCACTGTGGTGGTGAAAACTCATCCTGGAAGTGCTCAATTGGTCGCGCGATTGGTTGATATTGATCCCCACACTGAGATTTTAGGAACGGTCGGTGGTAATGACACTGTGCTTATTATTCCCAAAGACATCAATAATATTGAAGCGTGTGAAGCGGTGGTGAAAACTCGCCTAGGTGTCGCTTAACCCCCATCGCCCAGCCAAGTGAGCTCCACAACCTCACTTGGCTTTTCTCGCTTCACTGCCTCATCAGCGACGATTTTTCCATCACTGTGAAACTTATTGCGCCGAAAAGCGGTCTGATTGGGTTAAGATGACACTCACCTAATGAAGACTCGATTTTTGTATGCGCCTACTCTTTTCCTTTGTACTGCTAGCTCTGCTGACACTTTCCCAACCTGCGTTGGCGGTCTTCGGCAATGACAATCCATTCAATAGTGGTAACAACCTCGGTTTGGCCTCAGCCGACAATCAATTTGTCCCAGTTGACCAAGCGTTTCCTTTTCATGCCGAGCAGCAAGGTAGACAGGTATTCTTAGATTGGCAGGTCAAGCAGGGCTATTACCTCTACCAAGATCGGATCAGTATCAGCGCCGAAAATGCGCAGCTTGGTGAAATCGAGATGCTCGATGGTCAGCCATATCACGATGAATTTTTTGGTGATGTGAAGATTTATACTGAGCCACTGTTTGTCGACATACCGCTCCTCAGTGCAGCAGCGAACGCCAAATTAATTATCCAGTACCAAGGGTGTGCAAAAGCGGGCTTTTGCTATCCACCAGAAACGCGAATTATCGACCTTCAAGCTGTGGCAAGCGATACTCGCTCTGACAACAACACGGCGGCCAATATGGCGAAAATCGAAACAGCTTCACCAAAAGCGCCCGTGGCTGAACAAGACGGGCTAGCAAGCCGCCTCGCCGATTCTTGGTGGACACCGCTGCTCTTTTTAGCACTTGGCGTTGGCCTCGCCTTTACCCCTTGCGTACTCCCGATGTACCCGATCCTCACCAGTATCGTGCTTGGTCGTGGTCAACTTTCACCACGGCGCGCGTTGATTTTATCGTTTATTTACGTGCAAGGTATGGCGCTCACTTATACCGTACTTGGCCTAGTCGTCGCTTCGGCTGGGTTACAATTTCAAGCCGCGATGCAGCACCCTTATGTACTGATTGGCCTCAGTACCCTATTTGTGCTACTCGCCCTGTCGATGTTTGGCGTTTATACCTTACAACTGCCAAGCAAAGTGCAGACGTGGCTAAGCAGCCTGAGTAATAAGCAGCAAGGCGGGAACAGTCTTGGCGTGTTTGCTATGGGCGCGATTTCCGGTTTGGTTTGCTCACCGTGCACCACCGCGCCTCTCTCTGGCGCGCTGCTGTATGTCGCGCAAAGTGGCGACCTATTCACAGGGGCGATTGCACTGTATGCCTTAGCTATGGGCATGGGGATTCCGCTGATTTTGGTCGCCGTATTTGGTAACAAACTACTCCCCAAAGCCGGTGGCTGGATGGAGAGAGTAAAAACACTATTTGGCTTTATTTTACTGGCTGCGCCGATCTTCTTACTAGAACGCTTATTGCCACCAGTGTGGTCAACGGCGCTCTGGTCCGCGCTTGGGATCGTCGCGTTTGGTTGGCTCTATCATTGTAAAAACAGCTTGCCGTTTGGTGGCTGGAAACAGAGCATGGTTGGCATTATTGCGGTATTGGGTCTGTTTGCTTCAGCGCAACCTGCGTTGGATGTGTGGTTTAAGCCAGAACAAACCAACCTAGCAAGCCGTAGCCATATCGAGTTCATTCGGGTGAATAATATTGCCGAGCTCAACTTGCAGTTGAGCCAAGCCAAATTAGCAGGTAAACCCGTCATGCTCGATTTCTACGCCGACTGGTGCGTGGCGTGTAAAGAGTTTGAAAAGTACACTTTCCATCAGCAAGAGGTCGCGCAGAAACTGCAAAACTTTGTGCTATTGCAAGCGGACGTCACCAAAAATCAGCCACAAGATATTGAGCTACTCAAGGCGATGAACGTGCTAGGGTTACCGACGATTGAGTTTTGGAATGCGCAAGGTGAACGCGTTTCAAACGCACGTATCAGCGGTTTTATGCCAGCCGATCGCTTTTTAGCGCACCTCATCGCCCACCAGCTTTAAGGTTTACCCGTTATTGCCGCCTGTTTAAGCAAGCCATTGCAACAGTCGGCAATAATGGCGCGTGAACGCCATCACTTCTTCTCGAACCGCTTGGCATGCACCACTCTCAGATCAGGCTCAGTCACTACTAAGTATCAGACAAAAAGTGGATACAGTTCAGACTTTTAGCGTATAAAGATTGTTCAGCGAGAGATCGCGGTCAATAATCGATTTAACGACATTGCTAAAAGTGTAAAACGTCATGGATTCGACCTACACCATCATCATTGCTGACGACCACCCTCTGTTTCGCAATGCGCTATTTCAATCAGTGCATATGGCGATAAGCGGTGCCAATTTATTGGAAGCGGATTCGCTAGATGCTCTGTTAACCTTATTAACCAAACAGAGCGATGTGGATTTGCTATTGTTGGATCTCAAAATGCCAGGCGCAAATGGGATGTCAGGGCTCATTCACTTGCGAGCCGAATACCCTGATTTACCGATTGTGGTGATTTCAGCCAGTGAAGAACCTTCGGTGGTGGCGCAAGTAAAAAGCCACGGTGCCTTTGGTTTTATTCCTAAATCGAGTGACATGCGCGCGCTGATCTCGGCGCTCAATCAAGTCCTAGCCGGTGACCCATTTTTCCCTGAAGGGTTAATTGCCAATCACGCCGCATGCAATGATTTAACCAAGAAAATTGCCGCCTTAACCCCGCAACAATACAAAGTATTAGGCATGCTCTCTGATGGGCTACTCAACAAACAAATCGCCTATGAGCTTAATGTTTCTGAGGCGACCATCAAAGCGCACATGACGGCTATTTTCCGTAAACTTGGGGTTAAAAACCGCACTCAAGCAGTAATTTTACTCAATGAGTTGGGCGAGTAGTCGGCTACTCGCTCGCTTCATCTAACGTCTCTTCTAAAGGTAATCGCAAACCGACTTTGGTTGCTTGCCAATCGGCCACGTCCGCTACGACCAGATACAGACCTTGCCATTCAAAATGGTCACCCAGTACTTGTGTGGCTCCGAGCTCTTGGATCAGCAAATCGTTGAGCGTCATCTCTTGATTGAGGTGCTCAATCGTCAAACCATAATAGGCTGCGACATCAACGAGTTTTGCATCCACATCCAAAAAGAAATCACCAAAGAAGCGCTCTAACGAGGCTTTTTCTGGCGCTTCACTGAATAGGTTGCTCAGTGATTCGAGATCTTTCTCCTGTGCTAACACGCACAAGACATCGCCCTCTTGCAACTTGGTGCTGCCCGATGGGTGAAGCAGTTGTTCATCACGAAACACGGCGGTAATACGTGTTCCTTCAGGCATAGAGAGGTTGCGTAATGGCTCACCAATACACCATTTATCTTGCTTGAGTTTATAGACCAACATTTCCCATTCGCTGCACGGGTATATCTCAACACCGGTACGTGAAATTGGCTCAGGTTTGGGCGGTAGTTCAACGCGAGCCAAAGCGGCCGCTTTCATCAAGGTTCCCCCTTGTACCACTAGCGACACCATCACCACGAAGAAGGCTAAGTTGAAATAGAGCTGCGCATTCGGCAAACCGGCCATCATTGGGAAAACCGCTAAAATAATGGGTACAGCGCCGCGCAGTCCAACCCAAGAGATAAACCACTTTTCACGCGCAGTAAATGCTTTGAATGGCAATAAACCAATCCATACAGAAATGGGGCGCGCAAACAAAATCATACCAAAGGCGAGCGCAAAGCCCGGCACCGCAATGGTCAGCAATTCAGAAGGTGTGACCAATAACCCAAGCACCAAGAACATGCCAATTTGGCTAAGCCACGTCATCCCATCCAGTACGTTCAAAATGGAATAGCGGCAACGAGTCGGTTTATTGCCCAGCAATAAACCCGTCAAGTAGATGGATAAAATACCACTGCCGCCGAGTGAATTGGACAGCGCAAAGATAATCAAACCGCCACTGATGGCCAAAATGGAGTAGAGCCCTTCTGGAAGTTGATTGCTATTAATCAGCTTCCAGAGCAGCCAACCTCCGGCTAATCCAAATAAAGCCCCGAGGCCAAATTGCTGGATAAAACTCAGCAGCAAGAATCCTGCGCTGAGATCATCGCCTTGGCTACCCAGTACCGCAATTAATGTCACGGTTAAAAACACCGCCATTGGATCGTTAGTGCCCGATTCAATCTCTAACGTTGAACCGACGCGCTCATTCAAGCTTCGTCCTTTCAGCAGAGAAAAAACCGCCGCCGCATCGGTTGAGCCGACAATCGCACCAACCAATAGGCCTTGTAGCAACTCCAAATTAAACAGCCATGCAGCCATTAACCCCGTTAGCATAGTGGTAATTGCTACCCCAATCGTCGCTAATGAGACTGACGGCCAAAAGGCAATCCGAAAACTGGCAACGCGGGTACGCATGCCGCCATCCAATAAAATGATAGCGAGCGCTAAGTTACTGACTAAATAAGCAATCGGATAATTATCAAATAAGATGCCACCGGGGCCATCCTCCCCAGCCAACATACCCACCAATAAAAAAACGAGCAGAATAGGAATTCCTAACTTAGAAGAGACTGGACTTAACAACACACTTAATGCAATCAGCAAAGCACCTACGAGAAAAAAACCATTGATAGCGATTGCATCCATATTCCTTCCTTATTGATTTAATTATTATTGATTGAGTAACCAACATAAATTCGCGTTCCATTGTGCCTTAGTTTAATCCGTTTTTAAGACAACTTTATGTAAACATTGATCGTTTTTATCGCGGCATGAATAACCAACCACATAAAAAATCGTTAACTCGCCATGAGCGATTTTCCAATCAAGAGCTTATGATCTTATACTTTTGGCTAATTTAACATTTATTCAACATAAGAAAGACCTTCTAAATTGAGGCATTTCATTTAGTTACAATGAATTGGAAAAAACAACCTCCCGACTAAAGTTGCACAGACCCACCACCCTTTCACTGCTATCTTAATTTCGTAACATTAAATTAACACTACGATATGCAAACCGAAGGAGAAGGTCATGGCGTTCCAATCAACCGAACATGCTCAAGCCTACTGGAAGGAAAACTTGGGAATTATGGGCTCACTGCTGGCAGTGTGGTTCTTGGTATCATATGGTGCAGGCGTTCTTTTCGTCGACGCACTTAATACGATTCATTTAGGCGGGTTCAAACTAGGGTTCTGGTTCGCACAACAAGGGTCCATCTATACCTTTGTCGCCTTGATCTTTATTTACGTTGTGCGCATGAATGCGCTCGACAAGAAATACAACGTGCAGGAAGACTAAGAGGTTTACGAAATGGATATTCAAACTTGGACGTTTATTCTGGTCGGTATTACGTTTGCACTCTATATCGGCATTGCCATTTGGGCCCGTGCAGGATCGACCAGTGAATTCTATGTTGCTGGCGGTGGTGTTCACCCTGTTGCCAACGGCATGGCAACCGCAGCGGACTGGATGTCAGCCGCTTCATTTATCTCAATGGCGGGTATCATCTCGTTCATTGGCTATGATGGTACCGTGTACTTGATGGGCTGGACAGGCGGCTATGTGTTATTGGCACTTTGCCTTGCACCTTACTTGCGTAAATTTGGCCAGTTCACCGTGCCAGATTTTATCGGTGAGCGATACTACTCAAAGACCGCGCGTATGGTGGCGGTATTTTGCGCCATCTTTATCTCGTTTACTTATGTTGCGGGGCAAATGCGCGGCGTCGGCGTGGTATTCTCTCGCTTCCTCGAAGTGGATATTAACGTTGGTATCGTCATCGGTATGGGGATCGTGTTTTTCTATGCGGTACTCGGTGGCATGAAAGGCATCACTTATACGCAAGTTGCACAGTTCTGCGTGCTCATTTTCGCCTTCCTTGTTCCCGCCATTTTCACCTCGATCATGATGACAGGTAACCCTCTGCCACAAATTGGTATGGGCTCAACCATTACCGGTACCGATGTTTACCTACTCGATAAACTCGATGGCTTAACTCAAGAGCTCGGCTTCACCGCCTATACCGAAGGCAACAAGAGCAAGGTTGACGTGTTCTTTATCTGCGCAGCCTTGATGGTGGGTACTGCTGGTCTTCCTCACGTCATTATT
This sequence comes from Vibrio sp. V12_P9A6T4, assembly GCF_963874835.1. Classification (NCBI taxonomy): domain Bacteria; kingdom Pseudomonadati; phylum Pseudomonadota; class Gammaproteobacteria; order Vibrionales; family Vibrionaceae; genus Vibrio; species Vibrio sp. V12_P9A6T4. The sequence goes on from NZ_CAWNJO010000032.1 coordinate 26,800, forward strand.
CGCTTCTTCACTGTGCCTAAAGTGCGTGATGCGCGTATCTCAGCAGGTTGGGCATTGCTGTTCATCTCTTTGCTATATACCACAGCGCCAGGTGTTGCTGCTTTTGCTCGTGTGAACATGATTGAGACCATTAATGGCCCAGACATGCAAGGCGTACCCGCAACAGACGCGCCTACTTGGTTTAAGAACTGGGAGAATACTGGCCTTGTAAGCTGGAAAGATAAGAACAACGACGGTCGTATGTTCTACTCTGGCGATGAGCGCAACGAGATGAACATTAACCGTGACATCATCGTATTGGCGTCTCCTGAATTGGCAAAACTGCCAAACTGGGTGGTTGGCTTACTCGCCGCTGGGGGTTTAGCGGCTGCGCTTTCGACAGCCGCAGGTCTTTTACTGGTTATCTCGACGTCAATTTCTCACGACTTATTGAAGAAAGGCTTCAAACCAAACATGACCGATAAACAAGAGCTGTTAGCCGCACGCTTAGCCGCCATCATTGCGATTGTGGGTGCTGGTTACCTAGGCATTAACCCACCGGGTTTTGTGGCTCAGGTGGTAGCGTTTGCCTTCGGCTTGGCAGCCGCCTCCTTCTTCCCGGCCATTATTTTGGGCATCTTCTACAAGAAGATGAATAAAGAAGGCGCGATCGCGGGCATGGTCGCAGGGATTATCTTTACTGCAGCCTACATCATCTACTTCAAATTCATTAACCCGGCAGCCAGCACGCCAGATAACTGGTTGTTTGGTATCAGCCCTGAAGGCATTGGTACGTTAGGTATGTGTTTGAACTTCGTGGTATCGATTGTGGTGAATAAATTTACCGCAGAAGTTCCAACCGAAGTGCAAGAAATGGTGGAGTCAATCCGCTTCCCGAAAGGCGCGGGGCAAGCTCACGACCACTAATCTTCACCTGCGAGCGTCATGCTCGATGTTCGCTCCGCAGTGAAGTGTGATAACAACCATAAAGCCGATGCCCACGCATCGGCTTTATGCTGCATGCTTAACTGACTCGATTCAACAGCGCGCGCAGTTTGAGTGGTTTTATTGGTTTGGGAATAAAGCTAAAGCCATTGGATTTAATCGCATCCATCATCTCTTCAGTGCGATCAGCGCTGATGATGACCCCTTCAAAGCTATCTCCAAGCCGCAAGCGACACTGCTGCAACACTTCTAAACCAGTGCGACCATTATCTAAGCGGTAATCCGACAAAATAACATCAGGCAACCAATTGTTTTCTAATGCTTTCAGACTTTGCAGTAAGTCCGCTGCTACTTTGACATCACACCCCCACCTTGCGAGCAGATCGTTCATGCCGACTAAAATATCAGCTTCGTTGTCCACACACAGTACGCGCAGATGATTGAGATCAGATGGCATACCTTGCTCTATCGCCAGGGTCGGAGCCTGTTTGACAGCTTCAGCGCGCGTCAAAGAGAGCGAAAACACGCTGCCTTTTCCATGCCAAGAGCGCATCGAAATTTCATGACCCAGCACATATGCAATGCCTTTTGAAATCGCTAAACCGAGCCCCAAACCTTGGTCCGAACGGACTTGACTACCACGGTTAAACTCTTCGAAGATTTCTTGCTGCTTATCTTGCTCGATACCAATGCCATTATCCCAAACATCAATCCTGACCTGATCTCGCACTCGGCGTACACCCAGCACCACTTTACCTTTAGGGTTATAGCGAAACGCGTTAGTGAGAAAGTTTTGTACCACGCGACGCAATAATTTAGGGTCAGACATCACATAGAGCGAGGATGGGATTACTTTAAAATCAATCCCTTGCTGCTTAGCTAAAGCGCTAAATTCAGCGTTAAGATTCGAAAATACATCATTAATAGCAAAGCTATGAGAATGCACATCGAGCTTGCCAGACTCTAAACGTGAAATATCCAGCAAATCACCAATCAGATCTTCAGCCGCGCCCAGAGCACTCTCTATATAACCCGCCAACGTTTTCACTTCCGTCTCTTTGGCCACCTCCGAGAGCGAAGAGGCAAACAGGCGCGCAGCGTTCAACGGCTGCATTAAATCGTGGCTGACAGCGGCCAAAAAGCGCGATTTTGATTGCGATTCTTGGTCTGATTTTTGAGTTGCCGCCACCAAGCGTTTGTTGAGGGTTTCAAGCTCTAGGGTTCGTTGGTGCACGCGCTCTTCCAAGGTTTCATTGGCCTCTTTTAATGCCTGCTCCGCTTCGCGAAAAACGGTGATGTCGCTAAAGCTCATCACAAATCCGCCGCCCGGCATCGGGTTGCCTTGCACTTCAATAACTCGTCCATCTGGGCGAATACGCGCCGAGGTGTGTCTGGTTCCTTGCTCAAGGTGATACACCCGCCGCCGCACGTGATCCTCAGGGTCACCAGGGCCACACAATCCGTGTTGCGCATTGTGCCGTATCACATCCGCAATCGGTCGCCCCACTTGAATCAGTCCAGCGGGAAACTCAAACAGTTCGAGATAGCGTTGGTTCCACGCCACCAGCCGTAACTTTTTATCGACCACGGTAATTCCTTGACCAATATGCTCAATGGCCCCTTGCAATAAGCCGCGACTAAAGTCGTACAGCTCGGATGCTTCATCAACAATGGTCGCCACTTCCTCAAGCTGCATGTTGCGTCCTTGCAGCGCGGAAGTGAGCACTAATTTGGCTGAAGAAGCACCAAACACCCCCGCCAGCACTCTTTCTGTATGACGGATTAAGGTAGATGGCGCTTGTTGGTTAGGTAGTAACGTCTCTCTCTGCTGGCTCCAATATTGGCGAAAAGCAGTGCGAACGCGAGTGCGCCCCACAAAACGAGCGGCCAACATTTCAAGCTCAGCCACTGTCACGCGGCTTTGATACAAGCTGAGATTCTCACTCTCAGGCAGCGGCGTACCGACAAAAGAGGCCGATTGTAAACGCTCACTCAAACTCGGACGAGTCACCATAGAGACAATAACGTAGCAGAATGTGTTGAGCACAACGCTGAGCATCATGCCCCAATCTGAGTTTTTCAGCCCCATCTGCACCAACCAATCCGGCGGGGTGATCATCCATAACAGAACGTTAGTTTGTGCATCGCCCGCCAGCATGTCGGTTTGGCTCATTAAGGTTACTAGCCACACAGTAAAACCGACCGCCAATCCAACATAAACGCCTTTGCGGTTGCCTTCACGCCAGTACATGCCACCAATCAATGAAGGGGCAAATTGGGTAATCGCCGCAAATGAGAGAAAACCGATCGCCGATAAAGAACCAATCGCATCCAACGCCTGATAAAAGCCCCAAGCACCAAGCAGCAGCAACAGAATCAACCCGCGACGGATGTTGAGCAACAACCCAGATAAATGACGGTAGTTGCGCTGAGTTAAGCGCATGCGGCGCAGCAGAAGCGGCATCACCAAATCATTAGAAACCATGATCGCCAATGCAATGGTCGAGACAATCACCATGCCGCTGGCCGCTGATGTGCCACCTAAAAACGCCAGTAACGCTATCTGCTCGGCGCCCACCGACATAGGCACGCTGAGTACATAAGTATCGGCGGGGCTGCCACTTAACAAACTTTGCCCAACCCATGCAATAGGTAGAACAAATAATCCCATTAAAGTCAGGTAAAGAGGAAATAACCAGCGCGCCGTGTGTAGATCTTGCGCGCGTTCATTTTCTACCACCATGGTATGAAACTGACGCGGTAAGCAGATGATCGCCATCATGGTTAATACGGTGTGGATCAACAGCGTTGGCCAGTTGGGCGCTTGATACGTCTGCTGGGCAATCGCACTTAGATCAACCGTTTCACGGCTTGAAGCCAGATAAATGATGAAACCGCCCACGGTTAAAAAAGCGACCAATTTAACAATCGATTCAAACGCAATCGCCATCATCATGCCGCGGTGGTGCTCGGTGTTATCAATATGCCGTGTACCAAACAGCATAGTAAATAGCGCTAAAGCCGCGACCACAAACCACGAGACGTGATAATTCTGATAACCAAATTGCGTAGCGAGGTTGGGGGCGACAATCTCAAGCCCCATAGTGATGCCGCGCAGTTGCAAGGCGATGTAAGGTAAAATGCCCACCACGGCAATCAAAGTTACGGTTACCGCTAATCCTTGCGATTTTCCGTAGCGAGCAGCAATAAAATCGGCGATGGAGGTAATATGTTCGCGCTTCGCAATCAAAATCAGCCGCGCCAACATACGCCAGCCAAGGGTAAACACTAAAATAGGCGCAATGTAGATAGGCAGAAATGACCAAGGGTTGCTAGCCGCTTGACCCACAGTGCCGTAAAAAGTCCAAGAGGTGCAATAGACCGCGATCGATAAGCTGTAGATCCACGGTCGCCATTTCGCCAGCCATTGGCTTTGCCTATCACCATACCAAGCGACGAGAAACAGCACGCCTAAGTAAGCGAGCGAAACGGGAACGACGATCCATCCTTGCATTTGATATCCTTATCGGTTCAAAAAAGCCTCTTCAAAGAAGAGGCTTCATTTAACTAAGGATAATTTTTAATCTCAATCAGTTAAGGTTAATTCTGTGCTTCAGGCGCCGCTTTCATTACCTCAGTACCTGACTCATTGGATGATGTGGGTTCGACTTTAATCAACAGCGCCAAAATGCCCATTGCCGCCATCGCCCAAAATACATTCGCGCCCCAGCGTTCATAACCCCAGCCACTCAAGGTAGTCATCAACGCAATAAATGCCCCAAGTGGAATGGCGTTATACAGCGCTTGCATAGCCACCATTTTGCTTTGCGGTGCGTGCTGAATGTATTGAATCGCCGCTATATGCGCCATCGCAAACGTCACCCCATGCAGCAGTTGAATCGTCCCTAGCGCAAGCAGCGCGGTGGTCGACGCCATTAAGGTCCAGCGCACCACAACCCCAATCGACGCGACAACAAATAATGTGCGTAGTGACCAGCCTGAAAAAAGGCGTTTGCTGAGCGCAAATACCGCAACTTCAGCGGCAACCCCAAGGCTCCATAAATAGCCAATCAGCTCTTCCGAATGCCCCGCCGCTTTCCAGTGAATCGAACTGAAACTGTAATACGCCGCGTGACTGCCTTGGATCAGCGCCGCTAAAATCAAGAATTTTATCACTGGCCACTCACGCAATAACTGCGTCAGTTTCGGCCGGACGGCATGTGCATCACCAACCGTCACGGGCATTGGGTTGGGATTGCGCAAGCTAATCAATAGCGAAACAAACACCCCAGCCAAGGCGGTGTAGAGGATCATGTCAGAACCATAACGTGCCACAAGTACGCCAACCACAGTAGAGCCGGCGATAAAAGCTACCGACCCCCATAAGCGAGTGCGACCATAATCGAGCATTTTTAAGCGCGCATAATAGTTAGCCATCGCATCGGATAGCGGCACCACGGGGCCACAGCAGAGGTTGAACAACACAGTGGCTAACGCCATCAGCCAGAAACTGCCGCCCGTAAAGAAGTGAAAACCAATAAATAAAAACGCCGCCAAACTTAACCAACGCAGTGCTGGTAGAAGAAGCTCGGCCTTATGGATACGCGGCGTAATCACCAAATTAGCGACGCAACGCGTAGCAAAGCCCATACCGATTAATACGCCGATATCGGTTGCTGATACGCCTTGGTTTTCAAACCACAGCGCCCAAAATGGCAAATAGACGCCATACGCAAAGAAGAAACCAATAAAGTACTGCGATATCCAACCATATGGAGAGGGGTTAAGCATGATTCATCCTGAACAAAATGAGGGAGAGAAAACCGCCGTATTATGCAGGCAGTTTAGGCTTCTAAAAAGGGAAGTTTACTGACAAATCTGTTTCCTTATTCACAACCTTGCGGGTCATATCACTCATTAGACCAAAGTCGTCTGGAGGTAGTGGCGATTTTTGTCACACTTAGATAGGAATTTCTTCTGAGTGACGATCGTTATGCCTGACAAATTCAACATGCAGTCACCGCCCTTTGACCGCTTAACACCGCCGCAGCAACAGCGACTTCGCTCATCCTTGGATGTAGCGTATTTTCGTAGCAACGATCTGCTGCAGGCCAGTGACAGACCCAGCGTGTATCTACACGTACTGATCAAAGGCGCGGTCGAAGAACGCTCGCCAGATGGCAAAGAGATTTTTGCTCACTACGCCAACGATGACATGTTTGATGTACGCGCACTGTTTGAAGAAAAAGCCAAGCATCAGTACGTGGCGCTGGAAGATACCTTAAGCTATCTGCTGCCGAAAGCCGTCTTTCTCGAACTGTATAATGACAACGGTCAGTTCGCCGCCTACTTCGACAATAACCTCGCCAAACGCCAGGCTCTGCTTGATGTGGCGCATCAGCAGAAGAATTTAGCCGAATTTATTTTAACTAAGGTTGATGACTCGATTTACCATCCACCGATGATTTTAAGCCCAGATCAACCGCTCAACCAAGTAACCCAGCAATTACGCGATAACGGAGTTGATGCGGCCTTAGTTCGTCTTGCCGAGCATGATCAACGCTTAATCGAAAACCCCAGTGCGCACCCCTATGCTATCGTCACGCGCACCAATATGCTGCATTCCGTCATGCTCGATAACCACCCGCTCGATACCCCTGTTGGGGAAATTGCTACCTTTCCTGTGCTGCACATCAACGATGGCGATTTTCTGTTTAATGCGATGATTGCCATGACGCGCAACCGCATAAAACGAGTGATGGTGTGTGATGGTCATCAAGCCGTTGGCATGCTGGACATGACACAAATTCTCAGTGCTTTCTCCACTCATTCTCACGTGCTGACGTTAAGTATTGCTCGCGCCAACTGCGTGGAAGAGTTAGCTCTCGCCTCCAACAAACAACGGCAACTGGTTGAAAGCCTAATCAACAATGGCATTCGCACTCGTTTTATTATGGAGCTGATTTCAGCAGTCAATGAACAGATCATCGAAAAAGCCTTTCATTTGGTTGTGCCACCCGCGCTGCATGATCACTGCTGCTTGATCGTACTCGGCTCCGAAGGCCGTGGAGAGCAGATCCTCAAAACCGACCAAGATAACGCGCTGATCATCAAAGATGGCTTGCAGTGGCATCAAATGGGGGTGGTCATGGACACGCTCACCCACACCTTACAGCAGCTCGGCTATCCGCTTTGTCCGGGCAATGTGATGGTCAATAATCCCAAATGGGTCAAAAGCCAAAATGAGTGGAAAACCACGCTTAGCCAATGGGTAAAAGCGGCCAAACCCGAGCAAGTGATGGACATTGCGATCATGGCCGACGCACACGCCGTCGCGGGCAACAAACACTTATTGGCCCCTATTAAACAGCACTTGAGCCATTTAATGGCCGACCAAGAATTGATTTTGATGGAGTTTACTCGCCCCGCGCTGAGCTTTTCTGTACCACTCACGCTGTTTGGCACCGTAAAACACTCCAAATCTGGCTTAGATATTAAACAAGGTGGCATTTTCCCGATTGTGCATGGCATTCGCGCCCTAAGCCTTGAACATCAAGTTCAACAAAACAACACCTTTGAACGCATCGAGGCGCTAGTAGAGCAACGGGTTTTGGAAAAAGAAACCGCCGATAATCTCAGTGAAGCGCTCAAACAGTTCTTTAAATTGCGCTTAGCTCAGCAACTGAGCAATCAACACAGCACCAATAAACTCGATTTAAAACAGCTCGACCGAACCGAGCGTGACCTGCTCAGGCACAGTTTACACGTGGTGAAAAAATTCAAGCAGTGGCTTGGCTATCACTATCAAATTCGCGAATAGTGGAGGCGAACAATTGAATTGGTTTACACGCCATTATTGGTTTCACAAGCTGAAAGACTCGCCTTATCAGCCGTTGTTTGCGACGCCGATGCAAGGGGAATATGTGTCGCTCGATTGCGAAACCACCAGCCTTGACCCGAATCGCGCCGAGTTAGTGACGATTGCCGCCACCAAAATCATCGACAACCGCATTTTAACCAGCCAGCCATTTGAAGTGCGTTTGAGCGCGCCACAATCGCTCGACTCGGGTTCAGTCAAAATCCACAAAATTCGCCATCAAGATCTGGTCGATGGCATCGACGAGCAAGAGGCCATCACTCACCTATTAGACTTTATCGGCAACCGACCTTTAGTGGGCTATCACATTCGTTATGACAAAAAAATCCTCGACCTCGCTTGTCGGCGACATTTAGGCTTTCCACTGCCCAATGCTCTCATCGAAGTAAGTCAAATCTATCATGATCAGTTAGAGAGAATGCTGCCGAACGCGTACATCGACCTCAGCTTAGAGGCGATTTGTCGCCATCTCGACTTGCCGATGCAGGATAAACACGACGCGCTGCAAGATGCCATCGCTGCGGCATTAGTGTTTGTGCGCTTGACCAAAGGTGATCTGCCTCCCTTTGTTGCACCTTACTCGCGCTAGCACTTACCCCACACTCATCCTAAAGTCTAATTGTAGAAAATCGCACTCTGACTGACAGTTACCCACATACAGATTTTCCTTTCAGCGCAATTTGATCGCCAATCAACAGGGAAATTGTTCAAATTCACAAGGAGAAAAGCAATGAGTGAAGCCCACGTTTATCCGGTAAAAGAGAACATTAAAGCCAAAACACATGCGGATAATGACACTTACCTAGCGATGTACCAACAATCAGTGACCGACCCAGAAGGCTTCTGGAGTGAACACGGCAAGATTGTGGATTGGATTAAGCCTTTCACTCAAGTGAAACAAACCTCGTTTGATACTGGCCATGTAGATATTCGCTGGTTTGAAGACGGCACATTAAACGTCTCCGCTAACTGCATCGATCGCCACCTTGCCACTCGTGGTGATGAAGTGGCGATTATCTGGGAAGGTGACGACCCGGCTGACGATAAAACCCTCACCTTTAAAGAACTCCATCAACAAGTGTGTCGCTTTTCTAATGTGTTAAAAGATCAAGGAGTTCGCAAAGGAGATGTGGTCTGTCTTTACATGCCTATGGTGCCAGAAGCAGCCGTTGCGATGCTCGCTTGTACTCGAATAGGCGCAGTGCATACTGTGGTGTTTGGTGGCTTTTCACCGGAAGCCCTTTCCGGTCGCATCATTGATTCTGATTCCAAAATAGTCATCACTGCCGACGAAGGTGTACGTGGCGGTCGCGCTGTGCCCTTGAAGAAAAACGTCGATGAAGCCTTGACCCACCCTGAAGTGAAAAACATCAGCAAAGTGATCGTCTTTAAACGCACTGGTGGCCAAATTGACTGGCACGAACATCGTGATGTGTGGTGGCATGAAGCAACCGCAAAAGCTTCCGACCACTGCCCAGCCGAAGCCATGAAAGCCGAAGATCCCCTCTTCATTCTCTATACCTCTGGTTCAACGGGTAAACCCAAAGGTGTGCTGCACACAACCGGTGGCTACCTTGTTTACGCGGCGATGACCTTCAAATATGTGTTTGACTATCAGCCGGGCGAAGTGTTTTGGTGTACCGCCGATGTGGGCTGGATCACTGGCCACACCTACTTGGTTTACGGTCCTTTGGCCAATGGTGCAAAAACCGTTCTGTTTGAAGGGGTTCCCAACTACCCAGACACCAACCGCATGAGTCAAGTGGTGGATAAACACCAAGTCAACATTCTTTACACTGCGCCGACCGCTATTCGCGCCTTGATGGCGAAAGGCAATGAAGCCGTCAAAGAGACATCACGCACCAGTTTGCGCATTATGGGTTCGGTGGGAGAACCAATTAACCCAGAAGCGTGGGAGTGGTACTACAAAACCATCGGTAACGAAAAATCACCGATTGTCGATACATGGTGGCAAACCGAAACGGGTGGCATTTTAATTACGCCACTGCCGGGCGCGACGGCACTTAAACCGGGTTCGGCCACACGGCCATTTTTTGGCGTGCAACCAGCCTTGGTCGATAACATGGGCAACATCATTGAAGGGGCTGCCGAAGGTAACTTGGTTATTTTAGATTCATGGCCGGGCCAAATGCGCACCGTTTATGGCGATCATGACCGTTTTGAACAAACCTATTTTTCAACCTTCAAAGGTATGTATTTCACCAGTGATGGCGCACGCCGCGATGAGGATGGCTACTACTGGATAACGGGCCGCGTGGATGACGTGTTAAACGTTTCTGGCCACCGCATGGGCACCGCGGAAATTGAATCAGCTTTGGTTGCTTTTGATAAAATTGCAGAAGCGGCAATTGTCGGCGTACCACACGATATTAAAGGCCAAGCCATTTATGCTTACATCACCTTAAATGATGGCGTCTACCCCAGTGCCGAGTTGCACAAAGAGGTCAAAGATTGGGTACGAAAAGAGATTGGCCCAATTGCAACGCCCGATGTACTGCACTGGACCGATTCACTGCCCAAAACCCGTTCTGGCAAAATCATGCGCCGTATTTTGCGTAAAATCGCCACCGGCGACACCAGCAATTTGGGCGATACCTCGACACTGGCCGATCCTAGCGTAGTGGATAAATTGATCGCCGAAAAAGCAGAATTGTCTTAACGCTAACGATTCTACCTGCCGCGAGGCATTGAGATGATTAAGCCGTCACACTTGTGGCGGCTTTTTCTTTCCCTCTCAGTTCTTCTCATTCTGTTAACTCGGTTGCAGAATTAAATGAGTAAACTATCTGATAAGACCAGTAAATTGCTGCCATTTGCGCTGAATTAGCTATAATCTTGGGCAATTTCTTAAATTCAGGGAATTTTTGACGAAAAATTCACTCTGACCTAAGAATAATATGGGAATATTAATATTCGTTTCACGATATAGGGAGATGTCGACACAATGACTGCTAAATCTCGCATTCTGGTCTTAAATGGGCCAAATCTTAACCTGTTAGGGCTACGTGAACCTGCACATTATGGTTCTGACACCTTAGCGCACATTGTCGAGACATTACGCGAACAAGCGCAAAAAGCAGATATTGAGTTAGAACATCTTCAATCGAACCGCGAATATGAGCTGATCGAAGCCATCCATGCCGCTTACGGCAAGGTCGACTTCATCATCATTAATCCCGCCGCATTGACGCACACCAGTGTGGCACTGCGCGATGCGTTATTGGGTGTCGCCATCCCATTTATTGAAGTGCATCTATCCAACGTTCACGCACGTGAACCTTTTCGCCACCACTCCTATCTGTCGGATAAGGCGCAAGGGGTGATTTGCGGGTTAGGTGCACAAGGTTATGAATTTGCTCTTGCAGCTGCCATAAAAGCGCTACAGGCAAAATAACCCACATACGATCAACGATAAACAAACACTCTACGGCCCAACCTTAAGGGCTGACGTATTCACAAGATAAAGAGAAAGAAAAGATGGATATTCGTAAAATCAAGAAGCTTATCGAACTGGTAGAAGAATCTGGCATTTCTGAACTAGAAATCTCTGAAGGTGAAGAATCGGTACGCATCAGTCGTAACACTGCGCCAGTACAGATGGCTCAGATGCATTACGCTGCACCAGCGCCAGCACAACAAGCCGCGCCAGTCGCTGCCCCTGCGCCAACGGCTGAAGCCGCCGCGCCTGTAGCGCCAAAAGGTCACCAAGTACTTTCGCCAATGGTCGGTACTTTCTACCGCTCACCAAGTCCAGATTCAAAAGCGTTCATCGAAGTCGGTCAAAGTGTTTCAGTCGGTGACACACTATGCATCGTTGAAGCGATGAAAATGATGAACCAAATCGAAGCCGATAAAGCAGGTATCGTTACTGCAATCCTACTTGAAGACGGCCAGACCGTTGAATTCGACCAACCGCTTGTTGTTATCGAATAATCGAGGTTTGTTTTATGTTAGATAAATTAGTCATCGCGAATCGAGGTGAAATTGCACTTCGTATTCTGCGCGCATGTAAAGAGCTTGGCATCAAAACTGTTGCCGTGCACTCAACTGCCGATCGTGATTTAAAACACGTACTGCTGGCCGACGAAACCATCTGTATTGGCCCAGCACGTGGTATTGACAGCTACTTAAACATTCCACGCATTATTTCTGCAGCAGAAGTAACTGGCGCCGTAGCAATTCACCCCGGTTACGGTTTTCTTTCTGAAAACGCCGACTTTGCTGAACAAGTCGAGCGTTCAGGCTTCATTTTTGTTGGCCCGAAAGCCGATACCATTCGCATGATGGGTGACAAAGTGTCAGCCATCAGCGCAATGAAAAAAGCGGGCGTTCCTTGTGTGCCGGGTTCTGACGGCCCACTGGATGGCGATGAAGTCAAAAACAAAGCTCATGCGAAACGCATTGGCTACCCTGTGATCATCAAAGCTTCTGGTGGCGGCGGCGGTCGTGGTATGCGCGTGGTCCGTAGCGAAAATGAACTGACCCAAGCGATCGCAATGACGCGTGCCGAAGCCAAAGCAGCATTCAACAATGACATGGTTTACATGGAAAAATTCCTAGAAAACCCACGTCACGTTGAAGTACAAATTATTGCGGATGGTCAAGGTGGCGCAATTCACCTTGGTGAACGTGACTGCTCAATGCAGCGTCGTCACCAAAAAGTGGTTGAAGAAGCTCCAGCACCAGGTATTACCGAAGAGATGCGTAAATACATTGGTGAACGTTGTACACGCGCTTGTCTCGAAATTGGCTATCGTGGTGCCGGTACGTTTGAGTTCCTATACGAAAACGGCGAGTTCTACTTCATTGAGATGAACACGCGTATTCAAGTTGAGCACCCAGTCACTGAAATGGTCACTGGCGTTGACCTCATCAAAGAACAGCTTCGCGTCGCCGCAGGTCAACCACTGTCGTTTACCCAAGATGACATCAAGATCCGTGGCCATGCAATTGAATGCCGTATCAACGCGGAAGATCCGGTTCGTTTCCTCCCTTCACCGGGCAAAATTGAACGTTTTCACGCGCCGGGCGGTATGGGCGTTCGTTGGGAATCGCACATTTATGCTGGCTACACAGTGCCGCCACATTACGATTCAATGATCGGCAAGCTCATCACTTACGGTGAAAACCGTGACGTGGCGATTGCGCGCATGAAAAATGCGTTAAACGAAATGATCGTCGATGGCATTAAAACCAATATCACCTTGCAGCAATCAATCATGCAAGATGAGAACTTCCAACACGGTGGAGCGAACATCCACTACCTTGAGAAGAAATTGGGTTTACAGCACTAATTTTCGCGTCGCGAGAGACCAAATGCTCACTTCGGTGAGCATTTTTGTTTTCGGCAGCCGAGTCAGTTTCTGCTAAACTCTGCGCCAACTGACGACATAACAGAGCAACTGACATGCCTTGGATTCAAATTAAACTGAACGCAACTAACGCCAATGCCGAGCCAATTGGCGACATGCTGATGGAAGAGACGGGCGCAGTATCCGTCACTTTTCTTGATGCTCACGATACCCCTGTTTTTGAACCGCTTCCGGGCGAAACTCGCCTTTGGGGCGATACCGACGTGCTGGCGCTGTATGATGCCGAAGCCGATAGCGCATGGATCATAGACCAAATTCGCTCAAGCAAACTGCTGAGTGATGACTTTGCCTACAAAGTTGAACAGCTCGAAGATAAAGACTGGGAACGTGAATGGATGGACAACTTCCACCCGATGAAATTTGGTCAACGTTTGTGGATTTGCCCAAGCTGGCGTGAAATCCCAGAGCCTGACGCTGTCAACGTAATGCTCGACCCGGGCCTTGCATTCGGTACAGGTACTCACCCGACGACCGCATTATGTTTAGAGTGGCTCGAAGGGCTCGATCTGACAGGCAAAACCGTCATCGATTTTGGTTGTGGTTCAGGCATCTTAGCCATTGCGGCGATCAAATTGGGCGCAGCCAAAGTCGTCGGTATTGATATCGACCCACAAGCACTGCTTGCTTCTAACGACAACGCAGGGCGCAATGGCGTAGCTGACCAACTTGAAGTGTATTTGCCACAAGACCAACCTGAAGGCTTAATCGCTGACGTGGTTGTGGCCAACATTTTGGCCGGCCCACTGCGTGACCTGAATGGTGTGATAAAAGGGTTACTTAAGCCCAATGGCCAACTTGCGATGTCCGGTGTTTTAGACACTCAAGCCGAAGAAGTTGCCAACCATTATCGTGACGAGCTTCACATTGACCCGATAATTGAGCTCAATGAGTGGTGCCGCATCTCGGGTCGCAAGCAAGGCTAGATAAGACTTTGCGTGCTAATAGACTGTATTTTATACGATTTACTAAAACAAATTGTAAATGCTCAAATATTAGTCTTTTCACGCAGTAAAAAAATGCGTAAAATGCGCGCCCTTGCTGGTACAGAACTGTGATGACGTTTTGAAAATCGGAAACTATCAACTTAAGAACAATCTTATCGTTGCCCCTATGGCAGGAGTAACTGACAGACCATTTCGAGAGTTGTGTCTTCGCTATGGAGCAGGCATGGCCGTCAGTGAAATGATGTCCTCTAATCCTGCTCTATGGAATACGTCAAAGTCGATGCAACGTATGGTACATGAGGGCGAATCGGGCATTCGCTCGGTACAAATTGCGGGAGCCGACCCACAGCTTATGGCCGATGCAGCCCAATTTAGTGTTGAGAACGGTGCTCAGATCATCGACATCAACATGGGTTGCCCAGCAAAAAAAGTGAATAAAAAGCTGGCGGGTTCAGCCTTACTCCAATTTCCGGAGACGATTGAACAGATCTTGAAAGCGGTGGTGAACGCCGTTGATGTCCCAGTGACATTAAAGACCCGTACTGGCTGGGACACAGACAACAAAAACTGTGTCTACATCGCTAAATTAGCCGAAGACTGCGGCATACAAGCTTTAGCCCTGCATGGCAGAACCAAAGCGTGTATGTACAAAGGCGAGGCCGAATACGACAGCATTAAAGCGGTGAAAAACGCCATCTCTATTCCGGTTATTGCTAACGGTGATATCGATAGCCCAGAGAAGGCGAAATACGTGCTGGATTACACCGGCGCTGACGCTTTAATGATTGGACGCCCTGCCCAAGGTCGCCCGTGGATTTTCCAAGAAATCCAACACTATTTGGAAAACGGCACCACGATGTCTGAACTTCCGGCTGCGGAAGTGAAAGATATTATGCTTGGTCATGTACAGGCTCTCCACAGTTTCTATGGTGAGTATTTAGGCCCTCGCATCGCTCGTAAGCATGTGGGTTGGTATCTGAAAGAACATGAACAAGCGAGTGAGTTTCGCCGTACCTTCAACGCTATTGACGCAGCACCGCTGCAAATTGACGCGCTCGAAGGTTATTTTGATAACGTTGCATCATAATTAAGAGAAGAGCTAGACCGCATATGTTCGAACAAAACCTGACTTCAGAAGCTTTCACAGTAACAACCGTAACTTCACAAGATCAAATCACGCAAAAGCCACTACGTGATTCAGTTAAAGCATCTCTTAAAAACTACCTTGCGCAGTTAAACGGCCAAGAAGTGACAGAACTATACGAGTTAGTTCTTGCTGAAGTTGAACAGCCACTACTCGACACCATCATGCAGTACACTCGCGGTAACCAAACTCGCGCAGCAACCATGATGGGCATCAACCGCGGCACTCTTCGTAAGAAGCTAAAAAAATACGGCATGAACTAATCTAGCTACTGCACAAATCTAGCAACTAGATACCATCGCTTTTAAAACCGAGCCTCTGCGCTCGGTTTTTTCATTTTCACCCAACGGATAACTAAAATATCAACGGGCTGCTTTACTTTGCATTAATGCAATAAAGAGATCTGATTGTTTGAGCGGGCTCTCTCTTCTTCTGTTGTCGCATTTACGCGACCGCAACAAACTGGTTACATTGTGCATGTGATGGAAATTTACCGACCGATCCCCAAATCACTTGTCGTGAACAGTGCATACAATGAGTAAGGCTTTATCCCCCAAAAAATGGAGTGACTAAGATGAGCTCGGCGACGCAACAATCTAAACACCAAGTCAAATGGGCCTATAATGATAAAACCACTCGGAAGATTGACAAGGAGTGACGTCAATGAGCTTACTGAACTTGCGCCAGACCAAAATTAGAACGCGTTTATACCTGCTGATCACGGTCACCACACTGCTACTGTTGATCCCATTTGTCTCCATGCTCAATAGTTATCAACACGATTTAATGCAATCAAAACAGACAAAAACTCGCCACATCGTCGAAACAGGATACGGCGTATTAAGTTACTTCCACCAATTACAAATCGATGGCATTTTGTCCGAGCAACAAGCACAGACTCAAGCCAAACAAGCCATCGCGAAACTGCGCTACGAGGCTGATGATTATTTTTGGATCAACGACCTTCAGCCAAGTATGATCATGCACCCAATGAAGCCCCAATTGGACGGTAAAGATCTCTCCAATGCCGCAGACCCGACCGGAAAAAAACTGTTTGTAGAATTTACTAAAGTCGCTAAACAGCAGGGTGAAGGCTTTGTCGACTATATGTGGCCCAAACCAGGTTCTAGCGTCGATGTGGGTAAAATCTCTTATGTAAAATTATTTAAACCTTGGGGTTGGATCCTCGGTTCTGGAGTCTACATCGACGATGTCAATGCGTTGATTTGGCAACGCCTACAATCGATATTGCTCATTCTTAGCATCGTCATTATTGTGATGCTGATTCTTTCAGTAGTGATAGGAAATAGCATCACTAAACCGTGTGAAGAAACCAAACAGGCACTCGAAGAAATCGCCAAAGGCGACGGTGATTTAACCAAACAGCTCTCTGTGCAAGGTAGTGATGAGCTGTCACACATAGCGCAAGCCTTCAATGAGTTCACAGAGAAGATTCGTCATACTATTACCAATATCACACCGATCACCGACAATGTTAACCACTCGGCAAATGAGCTTACTCAACTCTCACAACATGCCTCAATCAAAGCCTTAGAGCAGCAGCAATCCGTCGATACGGTTGCATCAGCGATGAACGAACTGCATGCGAGTAATCAAGAAGTGGCTAATGCGGCGAGTAGTGCCGCGAAAGCCGCGCATACGGCCAGCAGCAAAGGCAAAGAAGGCAGCTCGGTGATTGGCAAAGCTTCTGATTTTATGGACTCCTTGTCTGCACTACTGACCACCACTGACACCACCACTAAAAACCTCGCGAAAGAGACACAAGATGTCGGAGCGATACTGGCGGTCATCCAAGGGATAGCTGAACAAACCAACTTATTGGCCCTGAATGCGGCGATTGAAGCAGCACGTGCTGGTGAACAAGGGCGAGGCTTTGCGGTCGTCGCGGATGAAGTACGGGCGCTGGCAACGCGTACTCAAACCAGCACCAACGAGATAGAGCAGATAATCAATAGATTACAGGCTCGCGCAAAAGAGCTGGGAGAATTTATGGCTCAAACGCAGCAACAATCAACCGCCACACAGCAACAAGCCGTTTTAGCTCAGCAAGTACTCAATGAGATCGACGAGCAAGTAAAACAGATTCTCTCACTCAATGAACATATTGCTGAGGCAAGCGCCCAGCAAACCACCGCTACAGAAGAGATTAATCGCAATCTGACTCATATTGCCGAGCACAGCTCCCAAGCTGCAGCCCAAGCCGATCAAGTGTCGACAGCCAGTCAATATCTCTCAGACAGTGGCCAACAACTGAAACAGAGCATTAGCCATTTTAAAGTGTGAGCAACTCACGCCTTATCGGCTGATGAGATCACTCCAATGCCGCTAAAATTGAGCAGTGGCTGGCGTTGTCGTCTATATGACCGCAGCACGCATCGTTGATTTTTTTTAGCGCTTGACGAATCGCCGTTAACTCGGCGATTTTTTGATCAATCACCACCAGCTTAGCGCTGGTGATCGATTTCACTTCTGCACAGCTGTGTTCGGTCGCTTCCAGCTTTATTTCCAGTAACTCTTTGATCTCATCCAAACTGAGCCCTAGCTCTTTGGCTTTGAGAATAAAACTCACCTGCTGCTGATTTTTTTGATTATATAAACGATAACCAGACTCACTGCGTCCCGCCGGTTTTATTAGCGCATTTTTTTCATAAAAACGCAGCGTATCGGTTGAAACTTTACAGCGTTTGGCGAGCTCTCCAATTTGAAACATCTCATTCTCCTTTAACGTTTTTATTACGTTTGATACCCAATATCGCCGTTTTTATAAAAAAATTTGCGATGCCAAACGATTGCGCGAGCTTTTTGATGATTGTTTGGTTAGAATGTGCGCCATCAAATTTCCCATTAACTCCATGATTTGAGGAAGACCGAAGCATGAATAACGCTCGTCCTATTCACCGCGCATTGATCAGCGTATCAGACAAAACCGGCATTGTTGAGTTCGCTCAAGCTCTCGCGAAGCGAGGTGTCGATATTCTTTCTACTGGTGGCACCGCTCGCTTATTAGCAGACCAAGGTATTGCTGTTACAGAAGTTTCTGACTACACCGGTTTTCCTGAGATGATGGACGGTCGCGTAAAAACATTGCACCCGAAAGTACACGGTGGCGTGCTGGGCCGCCGCGGTCAAGATGACGACATCATGCAACAACACGGTATTAAGCCGATTGATATGGTGGTCGTCAACCTTTACCCGTTTGCCGAAACCGTTGCTAAAGCAGGTTGTACCCTAGCTGATGCGGTAGAAAATATCGACATTGGTGGGCCAACTATGGTGCGTTCTGCGGCGAAAAACCACAAAGATGTGACCATAGTGGTGAATGCATATGACTACGACCGTGTCATTGCCGAGATGGATGCGAACGACAATTCCCTAACACTCGAAACACGTTTTGACCTTGCGATTGCCGCTTTTGAACACACCGCCGCTTACGATGGCATGATCGCCAACTACTTCGGCACTATGGTTCCATCCTACGGAGAGAACAAAGAAGGTGATGAAGAGAGCAAATTCCCGCGCACCTTCAACCAACAATTCCTGAAAAAACAAGACATGCGTTACGGTGAGAACAGTCACCAAGCGGCCGCTTTCTATGTTGAAGCCAACCCAGAGGAAGCGTCAGTCTCTACGGCACGCCAACTCCAAGGTAAAGCGCTCTCTTACAACAACATCGCCGATACCGACGCAGCTCTTGAGTGTGTGAAAGAGTTCGCTGAGCCAGCGTGTGTGATTGTCAAACACGCCAACCCATGCGGCGTTGCCTTGGGCAGCGATATTCTTCAAGCCTATAACCGCGCTTACCAAACCGACCCAACGTCTGCCTTTGGTGGCATCATCGCTTTCAACCGCGAGCTAGACGCACAAACCGCAGCGGCGATTGTTGAGCGCCAGTTTGTTGAAGTGATCATCGCACCAACCGTTTCAGCGGAAGCGATTGAAGTGGTTGCGGCGAAGAAAAACGTGCGCCTGCTTGAGTGCGGTGAGTGGTCAGCGAAAACCACGGGCTTTGACGTGAAACGCGTCAATGGTGGCTTGCTGGTGCAAGATCGCGATCAAGGCATGGTTAGCCTTGATGATCTCAAAATCGTAACCAAGCGCCAACCGAGTGAAGAAGAGATCAAAGATGCTCTTTTCTGCTGGAAAGTGGCTAAATACGTCAAATCAAACGCGATTGTTTACTCAAAAGGTGACATGACTGTTGGCGTGGGCGCAGGCCAAATGAGCCGCGTTTATTCAGCCAAAATTGCGGGCATTAAAGCGGCCGATGAAGGTTTGCAAGTCGAAGGATGTGTAATGGCTTCTGATGCCTTCTTCCCGTTCCGTGACGGCATTGATGCTGCGGCGCAAGCGGGCATCAAGTGTGTGATTCAACCGGGCGGTTCGATGCGCGATGACGAAGTGATTGCCGCCGCCGATGAACACGGCATGGCGATGATTTTTACTGGTATGCGTCACTTCCGTCACTAAAAATCTTACCCCACCCTAGCCCTCCCCTAGAAGGGGAGGGAATAGAAACCAAGTGACCTTACTTCCCTTTTAGGGGAGATATTGTCATCCAAGTTCCTCCCCCTTTAAGGGGGAGGTTAGGAGGGGGTAAATGGCAACAAACTCTATACGTTAAAGGATACTCATAGATGAACATTCTGATTATAGGTGCTGGCGGTCGTGAGCACGCTCTGGGTTGGAAAGTCGCTCAAAACCCAAATGTTAAAACTGTCTTTGTTGCTCCGGGTAATGCGGGCACAGCGCTTGAGCCTAAACTTGAGAACGTCAACATTGCAGTGGAAGACATTGCTGGTTTGGTCGCTTTTGCTCAAGAAAAACGTATTGAACTGACCATTGTTGGCCCAGAAACACCCTTAGTGCTTGGCGTGGTGGATGCTTTCCGTAAGGCGGATTTACCCATCTTTGGCCCGACGCAAGCGGCAGCACAGCTCGAAGGCTCAAAAGCCTTCACCAAAGATTTCTTAGCTCGTCATCATATTCCAACGGCGGCTTACGCTAATTTCACAGAAATTGAACCTGCTTTGGCATACGTCCGCCAGCAAGGCGCGCCGATTGTGGTCAAAGCTGATGGCCTTGCCGCTGGCAAAGGAGTCATTGTGGCGATGACGCTGCAAGAGGCCGAAGACGCGATTCAAGATATGCTCGCAGGCAATGCCTTTGGTCATGCAGGCAGCCGCGTGGTGATTGAAGAGTTCTTAGATGGAGAAGAAGCGAGCTTTATTGTCATGGTCGATGGCGTAAATGTTCTCCCTATGGCCACCAGCCAAGATCATAAACGCGTCGGCGATAAAGACACTGGCCCCAATACTGGCGGCATGGGTGCTTACTCGCCAGCTCCGGTGGTCACGCCAGAGATCCATGAGCGCGTGATGCAAGAGGTCATTTATCCAACGGTGCGCGGTATGGCGGCAGAAGGCAACCCTTACACAGGTTTTCTGTACGCTGGGCTAATGATTGACGCGCAAGGCACACCGAAAGTGATTGAGTACAACTGCCGCTTTGGTGACCCTGAAACTCAACCGATCATGATGCGGATGCAATCGGATTTGGTCGAACTCTGCTTTGCCGCTCTAGAAGGTAAACTCGATCAAGTGGAGTCAAAATGGGACCCACGCGCTTCTATCGGTATTGTTTTGGCCGCTGGCGGTTACCCTGCCGACTACGCGAAAGGGGATGTTATTTCTGGCTTACCAACGCAAGAAGTCGCGGGTGAGAAAATCTTCCACGCAGGCACAAGCAACCAAGCTGGAGAAGTCGTCACCAACGGTGGTCGCGTGTTATGCGCAACCGCACTTGGTAACACAGTTTCACAAGCGCAGCAGCGCGCTTACCAATTAGCCAAACAGGTCAATTGGGATGGCATGTTCTATCGCAGCGATATTGGCTACCGCGCGATAGCTCGTGAACAACAGACAACAAAATAACAACGACAAAGCTAGGTTATGATCCAATAAGGCGCTCATAGAGCGCCTTATTTTTATACTTCATGTTCATACTTGAGGTTCATACGACTGTATTGCTTGGTGCTAAACCCACCAGGAAATGACGTGAATCATCATTTCAACAATTGCGGTTTTTCGATACAGCCATGATTCTCATCGGCCAGCATCAATAGCTCTTCGATATAGACACGGTTATTGCGGATTTTACCTAAAAAGGCAATGTAGTTATCCAATGATGCTAAACGACTGACCACAAAACTGGGCAGCGTTTGGTTAAATTCCATCTGCGTGTATTCATGACCCGTACAGGTTTCAAACACTTCGCCATCCCACACTCCTTGAATCAGCTCTAACCCTTGGTTGTCTTTATTTTTGGTTTCTGAGATCAGGTATTGTGCTTGTTGCAGATAATGGGAAAGCTGCTCTTCATCGAGTGGCAGTATTTTTCCATCGACACGGTATTGTTGATAAATTGCCTCACCAGCGTCATTAAAACGTAAGTGAACCGAATAAGGTACCAGCGATTTCTTTTGTAGCTGCTCACCTTCACGCTTGAGCTCTCGTAATGTCCCTTCATCCCAACGATAATTGCTTTTATACCAACCATAATCACCTGATGCGACATAATCGGCGGCGCTGTTTGGAGAGGCTGAACGCTCGGTATACCAATAAAAACTAGTGGCATCACCCATGGTTTGTCCACTGGTATAATTGGAATATTGTTCGAGACTAGGCGTATGGCTAGAGGAGGAGCATCCCACTAAGACTAGGGAAAATAGAATGGATAAAAGAATTTTTTTCATGGGAGAAATCTACGCCGAGAGGGTATCTCGGCGTAGTATAAATTATTTCACTGAATCTTTCAGTGCTTTACCGGCTACAAATGCTGGAACGTTAGCTGCTGCGATTTGAATCTCAGCACCTGTTTTCGGGTTACGGCCAGTACGCGCTGCACGGTGGTTTACTTTGAATGTACCAAAACCAATTAGTTGAACTTGGTCACCCTCTTTGAGAGCGCCTTCAACTGCGCCTAAAGTCGCTTCAAGAGCAGCTTTTGCTTGTGCTTTAGATAAGTCTGCTTTTTCAGCGATAAAGTCGATTAATTGGGTCTTGTTCATTAGGTTTCCCTTCTCATGTGTTATCGAATTGACCTCACTCTAAAACATAAAGCCCCCGTCTGGCAAAGGTTTGTCGCTGATCTTTTGTCTCTATGCCGCACTTTTAACCACAATATGAGCAATAACTCACAATTTGTTACTGATTGACAAAGAATATCCGCTTGTTTTTGACGCTGTAAGCCCTTATTTATAGCGTACTTATGCTTGGATGCCTGATATTTCAGGTCACTTAAGCGACCTAATATATCAGTACAATCCTACGCAGGTAGAGCCTCCAATGACCGACATTGGCATGGAGCAAACTCAACGCAGTATTGATTTGGTATAGATTAAAACTAAGGAACAATCATGTTTTTGCTTACGGTTTATATTGCCGTTGCCATCGGTGTCTCTTTTATCTGTTCGGTTCTTGAAGCTGTGCTATTGAGCATCACACCAAGCTACCTTGCTCAGTTGCGCCAAAACGCTCACCCTTCTGCCGACAGACTGAACAAACTCAAAGCGGACATTGACCGTCCCTTGGCATCGATTCTCACGCTCAACACTATTGCTCACACCATCGGTGCTGCCAGCGCAGGAGCACAAGCGGCGGTCGTATTTGGTAGCGAATGGCTCGGCGTATTTTCTGCGGTGCTAACTCTAGGCATTTTGGTGTTGTCGGAAATCGTACCGAAAACCATTGGTGCGACCTATTGGCGTCAACTTGCGCCAGCTTCTGCGGTAGTTTTACGCTGGATGGTTTGGGCGCTGACACCTTTTGTCTGGTTTTCAGAGCAGATCACCAAACGCTTAGCGCGTCACCATGAAGCGCCCAAAATGCGTGATGAACTCTCCGCGATGGCCATGCTGGCCAATGAAAGCGGTGAGTTTGCCGATGGCGAATCAAAAATACTCAATAACTTGTTGGCTATCCAGCACGTCCCAGTGACTCAAGTGATGACACCGCGCCCGGTTTTGTTTCGCGCCAGCGCGCAACTCACTATCGACGAGTTTCTCGTGCAACATAGAGATACGCCCTTTTCGCGTCCGCTTATTTATGGCGAAAGCAAAGAGGACATCATCGGTTTTGTGCATCGCTTAGAGCTATTTAAACTGCAACAAAAGGGCCAAGGCAGTAAACGTTTAGAAGAAGTCATGAGGCCGCTTCATGCGCTGCTCAACAAAATGAGCTTATTAAAGGCCTTTGATCAAATGATGCAAAAACGGCTGCAATTGGCGTTAATCGTTGATGAATACGGCACAGTACAAGGCATTCTGACCTTAGAGGATATTTTTGAGTACCTACTGGGTGAAGAGATCATTGATGAAGCAGATAAAACCACCGACATGCAGCAGCTTGCTTACCAGCGCTGGGAGCGTTGGAAGAAAACACACGGCGTCATTGAAAACAGGGATGAGGAATAGTCACCAATCTGCCTAAGTGTAGTTAACAATAGGAAAAGGGAAAATAGACTTATAAACTCACGCTTAATAAAGGTTAAATTAAATGCAAAAAATCCGATATCGCAACAAAGATATCGGATTTTTTGCACAATACACAACTTGCGGTTATGGATAGAGGCTCATGTAATACCTATGAAGATAGTAACGAGCCTATGGTTTTTTAAAAGCAAATCTAACCAGCACAATAGCAACACCGAGCATTCCACCGAGTAACGTCGCTAAAACACAAATCAATGCCCGTTTCGGCCCTGCTTTTTCTTCAGGAACAACGGCTGGGTCAATCGTTTTAAAAGCAAATTCATCTTTAACTTCTGCCAGCATTAAACTTTTCATTTGCTCTTCAATCAACTGATAAAAAACAGACTGCATATCAACTAATTTGGTTTTTTCTAGTTGCTGCTCAAGATAACTAATATTCTGACGGGTTTCTGTCAATTTTTCATTTTTAATCCAATCATTTAAATCTTTAACCAGCAATTCAACCCACTGCTGGGCTATAAGTGGTGAAAGATGGGTAATTGATACCTTTACCAACCCATTATCTTTCGCCTCTGAAACAGAAAAGATTTCTTTGAATGCTTTATGAGCCTCCCAATCACTAGGAGTAGAAGAGAGTGGAGGCTCAATTTTTCGGATCCATTGCTGTGTTTCTACGTCATAAAGAGCCGGGTCGATAACCATCTCACCAGATACACGATCCCAAGATTCAGCGGCCATTAGAGGCACAAGTAACTGATGGCGGTTGATAAAAGCATTGATAAACTGACGAGACTGCAATACAGCCAAAGACATCGCCTTATCTCCTGAGCGACCACTTCCTAGGTTAATGCCAGCTAAGGATGCCAATCCGCCCAGTTGCCCTGCCATTGACGCTAATCCACCACCACTATCTTCATTGGCAGCAACTAAACTCGCTTCCGCTTGATAGGTATTCGGTTTTGATAGCGCAACAATCACACCACCAACTGCAAAAACAGCCGTACATAATACGATGAGCAACTTACCTTTCCATAACGCCCCAAAAAGTTCTCGTAGGTCAATCTCATCATCTGAAACGCCTAACTTATCCATATGACTAAATATAGGTTGTTGTAACATTGGTTTATTCATAATCACACACTAGCAAACGTTGGCGCATTCAATACGCCAACATAAAAATGACGAAAACCCATTAATCTTTGATTGCGCTCCAAGCAACACCGATTTGGTACAGTATCTGAGTAGCAGAGGTTAAAGTACTTAGCCCATCTAAGTAATCGGTATCAATTGGAACCACTATTGTATCACTTGGCTCCAGTGGTTTTGATTTCCGGCTAAACCAGAAAGAATTATTTGGCAACATAACTGAACCATCAGCACGAATCACATAGATTCTATCAGTATCGGCTTGCTTTTTCGTTCCTCCAGCTGCGGATATATAATCTTCTATACTCATTCCCGGACGATAAGTATGATTCGAAGCAAATTGAACCTCACCCATGACACTGAGTATTGGTTGAAGAGCAGGCACGTATAACTTATCGCCACTCTCCAACATGATATTATTAATACTATCACCCGCCACAGCTTGCTTTAAGTCGATAACCAACCGTCCAAGCGCCTCTGTTTTTTCTAACTCTTCAGCGATCGCCATGGCATCATTAGGGCTAGTGGTGTAGCTCGCTGAAGAGCTTTGACGGCGTAATGCTAGGCTAGCAATTTCCTGTTTCAACTGAACATTAAGTAACTTTAATCGCTCTTGCTCTTGGCGCTTTAAACTTTCACGACTAAATACCGCACCCGCAGGATAGGCAAATCGGGTAAAACCGCCAGCTCGAGCAATAACATCAGAGAGGGTTTCACCACGAGCAAAGGTGTACGTTCCAGGAAACTTAACCTCGCCTTGCAGCTCAATAGATAAATCGCGCTGCCAATCGGGTTGACGTTTTACCATGATCGAATCTTGAGCAACAAAATCAAACGACATGTCTCCATCGATTAGTTTGCGAGGGAAAATTGTATAGTGCTCGACATCAAAACTATCATTGACACGCTGAGAACGCGTTACTTCCGCCTGAGCAAGGTAGGCATGCTCAGCAAAGCCACCAGCAGCATCGATCAACGCCTTAAAGTTTACATCGTCAGGTAAAGGATAAACACCTGGATATTTAACTGCGCCGGTTACTTCGATAAGTTGAGCAGGAGAATCAAAGGTTGCCTGTGCTCTCAAACGCTCAATGATAGGTTCAAGTAATAACTCTCGGCTGCTTTTTTTAAGGCTATCACTCTTAGAAACCTTTTCTTCCCCTAAAAGATCAAGTTGACTAGTGGTGTCTAGTTCCACCAACGCACCTGTAGTTTGATCAACTACCTCAACAAACTTAGGTTTCTCCGTAGCGGCTACATCTACCTTTATATTTTTATCTTTGCGATACCAATATTCCAAATCAATACCATTATCAAAAATAAAAATTTGATCGCGAGCTTGAAGTGGCAAATTATCCGCAGATGAAGGCTGAGAGATCGCGTTAAGTAAGCTGAATTGTTTTACTCTGAGCTTACGGGGAGCCACATCTTCTCTCACTAAAAGAGCGTAATGAAGATCGGCGGTTTCCTTTAAATCTTGTTCGATATCTTTAATCACATCATTTACTTTCATTCCAGGAACAAAAGAATAGGTACCTTGCCTTATGGCCTCCCCACGAACGGCAACCACATTACTAAAGCTTTGGTTAACAGGAGCTAGAGACACTTCATCCCCTGGTTGTAACATAAATGAACGGTGAGGTTGATTTAAAAAATCGAGGGTAATAAGTTCAACGCCATTAGTACTCACTCGTCGAACATTGACTAATGAAAGATAGGCATTAGGTAAAGCACCACCTGCCATTTTTAAGATGGATTCAAGAGTGGTTTTCCCTTTTAGCTCATATTTGGCGGGACGAATAATTTCACCTTTAACGGCAACACTTGCTTGTCTGGTGGGAATAAATAATGTATCACCCGCTTGCAACCGTATATCCTGTGAATTATCACCGTTAAGCAATAAATTATAAGCATCAAAATATTGAATGACCTTACCTTTGCGCTTGAGCTGAATGTTGCGCAAACTTCCACTCTCTTTAACGCCGCCACTTGCTACAATCGCTTGAGTGAGCGTAGTAAGCCCATTAACATTATAAGCACCTGGTTGAATTGCCTCACCAGCAATGTATATTTGAATCGTTCTGATACTTCCTAAAGAAACGACCGCCTCAACACCAATGAGCTTTCTTTCAACCAAACTTACAATGTATTGCTTAATTTCGCCAAATGTTTGTCCTGCAATGTATTCGGCACCTAACTCCGGGAAATCCACTTTACCATCACGATCGATAGTCACTGAATAGCGCTGATTGGATTTACCATAAAGCTGAACCAGTATTTCATCGCCAGGTGCCATTACATAATCTAAAGGGATTGGAAGATTATCCACTGGCGTAAAATCCATTGGAGTGCCAACAAATAAATCGTAACCAAATAGCGGAAGTTCAGATTCATCAGATTCATCAGATTCTTTTAAGTTTAACGACTCAACATTCGAATTCTCTTGAATGGAAGTTGCTCTTTTCGGCTCAGCAATTTTTTCTTTTCCATTTACTCCGTTTGATGCAGATGCTGAAGAGATAGCATTTAAATCAAACCCATACTGCTTTGCTAACTGCTCTTGCTGGGCCTTTGGAAGCGATTTAAATTGAGATATTTGCGCTGCTGTTGGAGTAAAACTTAACGCAGTGCTTGGCAAAATAGCCACAAACACCAGCAGGAAAGAGTTAAAGAAAAAATTACACTTCATCATTTTATGCTAGCCATCATCTTTAATTAGTTATTTTTATCTAAAAGAGCTACGTTAAAATCGAAATTCGTAGTTCGACCAATAATTCGTCTGACTACTTTCACTTTGCTCTCTGTCCACACCAAAGGTAAGTCTTCCACTCAACGCTGGGAGTCGATAACTTACCTGATACAATTCTTTGCCCTGCTGTTGGTACTGTGTTTGCTCTTGATATGTCGCTTCTATTTGATGGTCATTCGCTAACTGCACGTAACCAGATACAGACCAACCATCTTCCACTAAATAGCTATTTCTCATGAACTTATCATTAAATAACTTCATGTCTGTCAAGACATGTAAATCATCATCACGACCTTGTTGTCGTTCAATAACCAAACGAAAAGAGTATTTATCGAAGGGTATAAAACCAGACCAACCAAACAATAATGCCCCAAGCTGAGAGGCTCTAAGATCCGAAGCAACTTCAACATAGACGCTATGATAAAAATCACAAACGCTAGGTAGCGATAACTTAGCATCGAAGGTTACTTGCTCATCTAGATAATCACTGTCATCAATAGGTTTCAGCCACTGATGGTAAGTAAGGCCATATTCCAGTATAGAAAATGGCTTACTTATTAATCGAGAAGACCATTGGTATTGGTAAATATCATCAACATCACTGACTAATGTTTCCAAACTCCAAACACCCAACCAGTTATTTTCGCTCGTATAGCTAAGGCTAATCTCAGGTACCGACTCGTGTGTATTCAATACCAAATTATGCTGCCAACCTTGTCCCCACCAGCGAGGCAAAGTACCAATGCTAAAAACCCACCCACCAGTATTAAGCGCTAAGTAACTGTCTTGCCAACGGATATCGCGATCTTCACCATCATCAGAATACCCTGTCGTTAGACGAAAAGCGTAATGCGGCTTAAGCATTTCATAGCTAGCATAAGCGCCCCAATGATCATTACTCTCTCGACCAAAAGCATTATTTACCAATGGTTCGCTATTTACAATTACGGCAAATTTGCGATTTCCACGTTCTAACTGAGCGGCTTGATAACGGTATCTGAGATGAGAATATTCAGAATTTAAAGAGGAAGAAAGAACATTAAACTGAGATATGGAACTATCTAACATCGACCAGAGCATTGGAAAGTGATTGGTAGGGCTATTGACCCTCCCTGAATCTGACAGAGCCGCAAGATCTGAGCGCACAAAAGGATCGGATGTTTCTAACCATGGGGAAGCAAAAGCTTGCTTGCAAACAATGCAGCCCCCTAAGAGCACAACCAGTGATTTCATCATCCATCCATTATTAACCACTGCAAAGTCCTAAATACTAATATTATTAAATAAACTAAAGTGGACACTGGCGCGTAGCATACTAAATACATCATACCTACTCAACTAATTCATAGTGACTGCATTTATATTAAAAAAATGAATACAATTAAATGGGATATCACTCTTTAAAACACTCAATGACTATTGATAAACTTTTACTTTGGTGTCTATTTTGCATACCATGTTAATAGGTGTGCTTATGCATTGCCGACATCGATGTTTTTATTTGTAAATTTACAAGGATATACTATGAAAAAAATTGCATTAGCGGCATTAGTTGCTTTGAGTTTATCAAGTACAGCGTTTGCTGAAGAAGCTGCGGTAGCTGCAGGAGCAGAAGGTGCATCAGCCGCTGCTACTGGCGCTGTTGCTACATCAGGTATCGTAGCTGGTGCCCTTGCTGTTGCTGTTGTAGCAGTTGTTGCTGCATCAGACAGTGATGGGACAACAGGCACTGACGGCACAACAAACTAAGTTTGCTCCTACAAACATCCTTAACTTTGTTAAGGATGTTTTTTATGCTTACCAGAAACAACAAATTACTGACATAAAACGGATAATATCGATGTCGAGCAAAATAAAAACGGCGAAACCTCTGATCTCGGCTCTGCTGTCTTTGGGATTAATGACCGCTAGTGGCTGTTCAACTAAGTTTTCTAGTATTAATGATTCGATTAAATTTGCCGCATTCGGCGTCGATAATGTGACATTAACCAAGCAACAAATCGAGCAGATCCCTTATTTAAGCAGCTACGTGACTATCAACGATAAAGCACAAATTTTCATGGTATTGGCATTCATTGATATACATCCAACTTCAGGTAAAAAACAGTATAAATGGCTCTCTTCTGACAGTGCAATGATCGTTACTGAAAATGGTAGAATCATCAAAACAATCAATATGCCGACCGCAAACCTTTACAGCGTATTGCCTCTAAAAAACTTCCCGTCTTTAACCAACGATAATCAATGGCAAGCCCAATACGATTGGCAACCTGAGTATCAATTCGGTCAACGAGCCACCATATCAACTCGTCAAGTCGCCACCGAATATATCGAATCAGTACTGTGGCAAGAAAATACAAGTGTGTGGCAAGAAAACGTTCAGTTCGATAAAAGTGGTAAAAGCATGAGCAACACTTTCTGGGTTGATAGAAACGGCAATGTCGTTAAGTCCTCACAATGGTTAATTCCTGATGCCTTAAAAATCGACATGGAAATATTAAAACCTTACAAACCTCAGTAATTATAGGCTGTCATTTATGAATTATTGTCTTCTAGCACTATTTATGGCTGCTTTTTCAGCAAGCGGCTTTGCTTCCGTGTTAACGATACACTTACCCGATGAAAAAAAAGTACTTGAATATAGCCAACCAGAACGGCTGGAAAAAATATTCACTGACATTATTAACCAACAAAAAACCGTAGAAATGGCTTATAACAACCCAAACGGACCACTCGCTGCATTAACCACTTATCCATTGAACAATATGCTTTTTAATCAAGATAAAGCGAGCGAAGTGGAAAAAATAAAACAAACCTTACTTCAACGTTTAACTGCCTACACACATGATCATCCAAAATCTAAAGCAAGCATTGCTTTATTGAATGAGCAAATCAGTCGTTGGAATGTTGGTTATCGTGAATTCATCAATCTTGATTATGATGTAATACGGATCGCACCGAAGAACAACCCTCAGCTAGAAGGCAATTTCGAGATAATTACGCCCAAAAGGCCCAAAACAGTTCGTATTGAAGGGTTACTTTTCTCTCCGGTCACTAAACCGTTTATTGGTGGATTAACTGTCGCAGATTACCTTAACCAAACAACATTATTATCGAGCGCCAATAACAGCAATGTCTGGGTGATTTATCCTGATGGTCATGCCAAACAAGCGGGATATGCCTACTGGAATGATGAACAAACTCTCCTAGCACCGGGTAGCGTCATTTTCGTAGGATTTAACAGCTCAAACGCTCAGTTATTAGGTTTCGAAAGCGAGATTGTTTCGCTACTTCGGTCAAGAAAAGGCTTTTTATGAAACCTCAATATTCTTCATTTCTTATTTCGTCTTTAAGTCTGATCTCTGTTAGTTATGCATCGATTGCCCTAGGCAACACGAATGATTGGAAACCATCACAAATGGACTTTGGTGGTACTGGTCTAATGCAAATGCCTTCAGGCCGCATGGCAGAAGAAGGTGAATTTAATATCGGTGTCAGTTTTAATAACGACTACCACCATTACGTTGCTTCGATGCAAGTGATGCCATGGCTTGATGCGACAATTCGCTATACCCGCTTACCCGATGTTCTCTATAATTCAAATCCAGACTACAGCGGCGATAACCTGTATACAGACAAAGGTATGGATTTTAAAGTTCGCCTCATTGAAGAAAGCTACTGGCTACCAGAAACATCTATTGGCGTGCGAGATTTTGGTGGTACTGGTATGTTTGACGGTGAGTTTGTCGCTGCAACTAAACGTTTTGGCAACCTTGATTTCACACTGGCTATCGGCTGGGGATACATAGGGCAAAGTGGCAACGTCAGTAACCCGGTTTGTAAAATAAGCGACCGATTTTGTAACCGACCGAGTGATTATAAAGACAAAGGTGGCACAGTTGACTTTGAGCGTTGGTTTAAAGGCTCTGCTGCGCTATTTGGTGGCATTGAATACCAAACACCTTACGATCCACTGAGAATTAAAATTGAGTACGACAGCAACGATTATTCTGAAGATTGGCCACAAGTAAGAGCCAACTCTGATATGACTCAGCATACACCTTGGAATGTTGGTATTAATTACCGCTTAGGTGATTGGGGAGATGCGAAGGTCAGTTATCAACGAGGCAATACACTAACGTTAGGTTTTAACTTTTATACCAACTTTAATCGTATGAAAGCAAGTTGGTTGGATGCGCCAAAACCTAAGGTTCAAGCGTCTCCCACATCCAATAATTGGCAGAAAGCATCAACAGAACTGTTACACAATGCTGGCTATCAGCAAAATACCATTGCGGTTTCTGATACCAAAGTTATCGTAAGTGGTGAACAAGTTAAATACCGTGACAGAGATGAAGCACTTGAACGAGCCGCAGCCGTTTTAACTCATTACGGTAGTGATGACATTACGGAATTTCACATCATAGAACAAAACAATGGTGTCGCATTAACTGAAACCATAATTAATAGAGAAGACTATATCTCGGCAGCCAATTATGACCAACTTGGGCTTACTCCTCAGTCTACTTTCGATAAATATCAAGAACCGACCCCAACATTTTCTTCTATAGTGGCTCAATCTATCAAACATTGGGATTACGGTTTATCACCGTCACTACAACAATCTCTTGGTGGACCGGAAGCTTTCTATTTATTCAGCCTAGGCCTGAGCGCGCACTCCAACTATTGGCTCACGCCTAAACTTGAACTTGGCGGCGCGATCTACATCAACATTATCGATAACTACGACAAATTCAATTACGGTATTGATAGCCCACAGTCACCACATGTTCGAAATGAAGCGACGCCTCGAGTTCGTACGATGTTCCGTAGCTACGTACAAGATCCCGTGCGTCTGAGCCAATTACAGCTAACTTGGTTTGAACAGCCAACAGAGAGTATCTACACACAAGTTTACGGCGGATATTTAGAATCGATGTTTGCTGGTGTGGGTAGCGAAATATTATATCGCCCCATGAACTCTAACTGGGCTCTAGGATTGGATATGAACTACCTCAGTCAGCGTGAAGCGGATTCTTGGTTTGGGATTTATTCAGATAATTACTTCTACTACAATGGTGTAAATCCAGACTCTCAGACTTGTATTAATAACCCAACAAGTTGCCGAGCTTATGTGTTAAACCAAGGTACGACAGGCCACCTAACCACCTACTATACCCCTGACTGGTCGTTTCTTAGTAATACGCTATTTAAAGTTAGCGTAGGCAAATTCTTAGGGGGAGATATTGGTGCCCGAATTGATTTTTCTAAACAATTCAAGTCGGGTGTGATTGCTGGTGTTTATACGGTATTTACAGACTTAACCGCTGATGAGTATGGCGAAGGAAGCTATAACAAAGGATTCTATGTCTCAATTCCTTTTGACATCATGACAGTGAAGCCATCAACGAACAGAGCAATATTAAATTGGGAGCCAATCACTCGCGACGGTGGGCAAATGTTGAGAAAGAAACATCAATTATATGATAGAACAGATGCCCGCTCTCCTTGGGTACAAAGGCCCAATACATCGCAGTAATGGCCTGTCAATGCAAGGCAATGTGGCAAAATACACACGGCGTCATTGAAAACAGGGATGATGGGAGCTTTAGCTCTAATGCCGATCAGTTAAGACTTTAATCGGCAGATCAGTTGAATGATCCTACCTTTATGTAAAAATCCGATAGACCTTGTTTATCGGATTTTTTTATGCACGTTTCTCAAGCCCTCGATATCATCAACAGTTATAAACCCAATCACGTTGAAACACTCGCAGACCTCTTGCTCATTGAGCTCATCAATAGTGCTTATGAGCTTACGGATACCGTTACTCTAAGAAAACGAAAGCTCACTTTAGAGTCGATGGCATGGTTACTGGTTGGCATGGCCATCCATAACGATAAATCCATGGCTGACATTGTCAATATGCTCGATATTGTTGACCGCACAGGTAAGCCATTTGTTGCTCCAAGTGCATTAACACAGCGAAGAAAAAAGGGCTGATTTATGAAGTCGTGAAGAAAAAGCCAAGCCGATACCCTAGAAAATACAATGCCGCTCACCTTAAGTGAACGGCATTAGTGCTTTAGCTCCCATTTTTCTACAAACTCACACCAATGTTGCTCACGCCTTCGTCGCGTAGCTCTTGGCGTAGGTCTTTAATCAAATCAATATCTCGCTCTACGGCTTCACGCAGAGGACGGAAAATAGCCCACTGTACATCCCATTCGGCGCAGACCGCTTCATTTTGTTTTTGATTGTCGTTGGTGATCTCTTCGCCCGTTTGCGCTTCTTCTAACTGCGCCACTGTCAGCACCGATATCTGACTGATTTTTTGCATGTTTTCATACAGATAATCGCGATCAAGCAGGCCGTGAAGTAGGTGAGACAAAGCCACACACGCATCAATTGCTGGGTACACAGCGTAAACATCAAAATCTTCTGAGCTTGGAATGATCTCTTCCAACTTCTCCAATTGGTTCTCGAAATTGATTTTGGCACTTTTTACCGTGAGCAATTCCCAAACACTGTCGAGAATATCTCGATATACTCGCGTGTGAGCAAATTCAGTATTATCGCAAAACATGGCATAGTTCGGGTACATACGTTCACACAAACACGCCATAAAAGTAATTTGTTGCCAAGGTTCAAATTTCTCAAGACGAACCTGCAGAGGGTTTTGTAGCATAATCACTCAATCGCAGCAGAAAAAGACAGCGGAAGTGTACTTGATAACCAACAGGGAAAAAAGCAAAGCCGATGAACAATTTCACTCATAAACTCTATATTCTAACCGAAAACAACGATATTTATCGACAAGCGATTGAACAGGCGCAGTTGAGCGGCTTAGCCATCACAGACGATCGCAGCGAAGCAACCATTTTGCTGGCCGC
Organism: Vibrio sp. V12_P9A6T4; assembly: GCF_963874835.1. Taxonomy (NCBI): domain Bacteria; kingdom Pseudomonadati; phylum Pseudomonadota; class Gammaproteobacteria; order Vibrionales; family Vibrionaceae; genus Vibrio; species Vibrio sp. V12_P9A6T4. The sequence goes on from NZ_CAWNJO010000032.1 coordinate 61,379, forward strand.
GCCACCACTGGCGGCAAAGTATTTGGACGATTTTCCGCAACTGGAATGGTTGCACTCGGAATATGCAGGCGTAGACACCTTAATGTCACCGCAACTTCGTCAAGATTATGAGCTCACCAACGTTAAAGGCATCTTCGGCCAGCAAATTGCTGAATACGTTCTGGGCAATCTGATTGCACACTTTCGCCACTTTGCTTGTTACGCGCAGCAACAAGCGGCCAAACAGTGGCAGACCCACCCTTATCAATCGATCAATGATAAAACCATGGTGATCCTCGGCACAGGCTCTATTGGCAGCCATTTAGCGAAAGTAGCCAAAGCCTTTGGTTTGCACGTGATTGGCGTCAACCGCACTGGCATCCCGGCCAAAAACGGGGGTTTTGATAAAACCTATCACATTAACGAGCTTGCTACTGCCCTCGCTCACGCGGAGGTTGTGGTCAGTACGTTACCCAACACGCCGCACACCAAAGGCTTGCTCAATCAAAGTACGTTGAGCCATTGCCACAATGCATTGCTGTTTAATGTCGGGCGCGGTAAAAACCTTGTTGAGAGTGATTTGATTGCACTGATTGAAGAGGGTCACATTCAACACGCCTACCTCGATGTGTTTGAAAAAGAGCCATTAAGCGAAGATCACCCGTTCTGGACGCACCCTGCCATTAGCCTTACACCGCACATCGCGGCGGTGAGTTTTCCTGAGCAGGTGGTGGAGATTTTCACCCGTAATTACGGCTTGTGGCGCGACGGGTTCCAACTTGAAAACAGAATTGATTTTGAAAAAGGCTATTAGGTCAAATAGCGGTTAATAATCGGCACTAAGCCTAGGGAAACCTTAACTCAATGTTACTATAGACACGCAAACCACTTGCCATTGCTGTCGAGAATACACTGCCGTATCGAACACGGGTTAATGCGGTAAAACAGGAACGGTATCGCCTAATGACACAAGGAGCAAATCATGCCTTCAGCCATCACTTCGTGGCTACAATCACTGAACATTAATTTAGAACAACTGCTGCCGATTGCTGAAGCACTTGGGCTTATCGCGCTTATTTCTATCGTTATCCATTTAGTGTTGCACCGAGGGGTGAGCCTATGGCTACAGCGGCGCACAACCAACGCACAAGTTTTACAAAACATTCTGTTTAGCAAAAAGCTTTTCAGCCGCTTTGCCTTGTTAATTCAAGGGATTGTCATTTCAATCCAAACTCAGTTATGGCTTAGCCACGCCAGTGCGACTTACGAACTGCTACATACATTGACCTTACTGTGGATTATCCTGTTTGGCCTGTTAAGCAGTTACGCTCTGCTCAATGTGGTGGAAACGTTACTTTATCGCAGCGCAACCAGCCGTAACATTCCGCTCAAAGGCATTATTCAAAGCATCAAAATCATCGCATTTGTTATCGCTGCACTGTTTGCGACGTCGATTTTAATTGGCAAATCGCCAGTGCTACTGCTGAGCGGTTTAGGTGCGATGACCGCGGTCATCATGCTGGTATTTAAAGACCCGATTTTAGGATTAGTGGCGGGGATTCAGCTTTCAGCGAACCAAATGCTAAGCGTCGGTGACTGGCTTGAAATGCCCAAATATGGCGCAGACGGTAACGTCATCGACATTAGCCTGACCACAGTCAAAGTGCAAAACTGGGATAAAACCATCACCACGATTCCGACTTATGCCTTGATCTCTGATTCGTTTAAAAACTGGAAAGGGATGCAAGAATCAGGCGGCCGACGCATTAAACGCAGCGTATTAATTGATGCCAATAGCATTCACTTTCTGACGCCAGAAGAGCAAAGCTACCTACGCAAAGCACAACTTTTAGAGCCCTACTTGGCCGAAAAAGAACAAGAGCTCAACGCCTATAATCAGATGAGCCAACTCGATTTAGCCTGCCGCATCAATGGACGCCGCTTAACCAACATTGGCAGTTTTCGTGCCTATCTAGAACGTTACTTGCGTAACCATCCCCAAATTCACCAAGGCATGACATTAATGGTGCGCCAACTGGCCCCCACGCACGATGGCGTCGCGCTGGAGATCTATTGTTTCACCAATACGGTCGTGTGGGTCGAGTATGAAGGTATTCAATCGGATATTTTTGACCACATTTACGCCGTGCTTCCTGACTTCGGCCTACGCGTTTCGCAAGCGCCAACTGGGAGTGACTTTCAAGCACTCGCAAGGTAAACCTGAGTTTCCTCCCCCTAATGGGGGAGGTTTGAGCATAAAGCGATCGAGAAGGGTTACAGTTTAAAGCGGTTAATTTCTTGTTGAAGCTCTTTAGATAAGCTAGAAAGCAATTCAGCTTGTTGGGAAGCTTCTTGTGCTTCTTTTGCCAGTTCATCAGACACGTCGCGTATACCTTGGGTATTACGCGTAATTTCCTCTGTGACTGACGCCTGTTCTTCTGCGGCGGTTGCAATTTGGGTTGCCATATCGCTGATCGTACCGACCGCTTCACCAATTTTCACTAAGCTTTGCGCGGCCACGTTGGCATCTTCCACGCTACTTTCGGAAAGCTTGCTACTCTCAGTCATGATGTTCACGGCCTGAGTCGTGGTTTTCTGCAAGGTTTCAATCGTCTGTTGAATCTCTTGCGTCGAACTGTGCGTCCGTTGGCTGAGTACTCGAACTTCATCCGCTACCACCGCGAATCCACGCCCTTGCTCACCCGCCCTTGCCGCTTCAATCGCCGCATTCAGTGCCAGTAAGTTGGTTTGCTCAGCAATGCCCTGAATCGCTGACAAGATCGTATTGATGTTTTGTGCGTGCTGGTTCAAGTTTTCAATGACTTCTTTGGCTACCGTCATCTCTTTCGATAACTCACTGATCGACTGTTGAGTATTTTTCACCTGCTCAACACCGTGGTTAGAAATTTTCACCGTATCCAAAGAGGTGGCCGCTGTATTATCTGCATTGCCTGCAATCTCTTGCGTTGCGGCCGCCATTTCGTTAATTGCAGTGGCCACCATGTTGATTTCATCTTGTTGCACCATAATGCGTCGGGTACGTTCATGGGCTTGCGCTGCGGTGTTTTCTGCTTGCAGTGTTAACCCTTGCGACACTTCATGGAAACGCTTGATCATGCCGTGCATATTACCGACGAACTGATTAAAGTTATTCGCCAGTGCGCCTACTTCATCTTGATAACGTGGTTCAATGCGCTGCGTAAGGTCAGCATCACCGTCTGCAATTTCCGCTAATGCTTGGGAGACTCGGCCCAAGTCACGCAGTAAGAAGCCAACCAATGCCGAAAACACGATCACGACCAAAATTGTAATGGCGACTGATATCGAGGTTAATTGCATAAAGAGAGCGCCAATATTGGTGTACTCCACCTCTTTATCGAGCTCAATGCCGAGCACCCAGTCAGTCTCAGGAACGGCGGTAAAGAATAATAATTTTTCGACATCACCAACCATCACGGTTTGTATTTTATTCTCTGCCATTGAGCGGTCGATGACTTGCTGCGTTAGGTTAGGGCTATAAGAAGCCAGCGGTTTGAGAATCAAATCTTTATTACGGTGTGCAACAATTAACCCTGTATCACGGTTGATCAACATAGCGTTTGATTTTGCCCCTGCATCAATCGCAATGACATCCTTCACCAATTGATCAATTAACACATCAGCACCAATAACGCCCCAAAACTGTCCGTCTTTTTTAATCGGTTCAGCGAGCGTTACCATCAAAGCGCCCGTGATCGCATCAGCATAGGCGGCAGTTAATATCGTGCCGGAGCTATTTTTCGCTTCTTGATACCATCCTCTTGTCCGAGGATCATAGCTTGCATTGTCTGCACCTCGAGACGGAATAGAACGGTGCATGGTGCCTTGCTCAGTGCCGAAATAGAGTAAATCAAACTGTGCGCCTTGCTGAGCTTGCTGTAAAAAAGGCAGTGAATCGTCCTTCATCGTGTGAGGGATCACCGCACTAATGACTTTGCTACGAACATCCAACCATTGGGTAATCGAACTCGTTGCCGATTTCGAGATACCATACACCCTTTCCTTGATGCCACTCTCCGTTTCATCTTTCAATAAATTTGCCGACAGTAACGTCAACACCACCGCCATCACAATAACAACAAGCAAACTTGTCATTATCAACTTACCTTTTAACGATAGATTCACAACTCACCCCCATTGGTGAAATAGATTAGGTTTTGTTTGTAAGAATCGCCCACTACACATGTACACTTTGCACTCACACAGCGTCGTAATTAACCGACAAAAAGTCCAAGCCACAATCTAAGCTACAAAGCGTTATCGTTTAGTTGCTAATGGATACAAATCTTTTACACCTATTAAAAGTAAGTTACTGCTATTAACAATGCAATTAACACGGCAAAACATTGCGCTCAATCTATCACCTCATAACCTAAACTGCGCAACGTAACCGCAAAAGCTTGCTTTGTTGCGGGCTCTCCATGAATCAAATGAATTTGCTTAGGCTTAGTCGCAATGCCCTCAATAAAGCGCAACAAATCGGCTTGGTCGGCATGGGCAGAATAACCCGACATACTTTGAACCTGTGCATTCACGAGTACGTCATCGCCATCGATCATCACCGAGTGATCGCCTTGCGCAATTGCTCGGCCCAGAGTGCCTTGAGCTTGGAAGCCCGCAAAGATCACATCGGTTCTTTTATCAGGCAACAGCGCTTTTAAATAGGCCATCACTCGGCCACCTTCACACATGCCAGACGCGGCCACCACAATCGCCGCTTCCCCTGTTGAGGCTAAACGGTTGACCAATGCTTGATGGCTTCGATAATCTTGAACGGTAATACACTGTTCAAACGCAAGCGGATGCCTTTGCGCATCCAAACGCTTTTTCGCCTCTTTTCCCCACAATTTTTTAAACTTTCGGTAAGATTTCGTCACCTGTTGCGCCATGGGTGAATCTAAAATAATCGGAATATTGCCATCGATTTCACCGCTGAAGATCAATTGTTCAATATCAAACAGCAGCTCTTGTGTTCGGCCCACACTGAATGCTGGAATTAAAATAGTGCCACCGTCTTGCAAAGAACGGTTGATGATGTCCTTTAAGCGCTGCGCCCGCAGCTGCACATTGTCGTGGGTTTTGTTCGCGTAGGTTGATTCAATTAGCAGATAATCGGCGCGAGGCGGAGAGATTGGGTCCGGCAATAACGGTGTGTTGCAGGGACCTAAATCCCCTGAAAACAGGACAATTTCATTATTTGGCAGTTTCACTTCAATAAACGCTGACCCTAAAATATGGCCCGCAGGCGTAAAGCGAAAATAAGTATTGTCTAAATCACGAGAAATACGCTGCCACACGCCATAATTCACCGGCTTTATTTGTTTATTCAGCCTTTCTAATATTCTTGTACGCTGTGCTTGCCCTAAGCCAAGTTGAAGCTTTAACCCATCTTCTAACATTAATGGGAGTAATTCTGCGGTAGCGGGTGTGCAATAAATAGGCTGATGAAAACCAGCCGCTAATAACCAAGGTATACGGCCGATGTGATCAATATGCGAGTGAGTTAACAACAACGCCTGCAGATGAGTTAATGGAAAATCAATCGCCATTGGTCGGCTATCACGCCCTTGAAATAAGCCGCAATCAACCAAAATCCCTTTCTTCCCAAGCCTCAGCTCATGACAAGAGCCCGTGACGGTCTCTTTTCCACCGTGGTGGATGATCTGCATGTTCAATCCTTTCATTTTTTATGGAGTCATTGAATCGATAGTGCGCGCTATTTATTCATCACAACATATGGTCTGTTAAAAAATTCGTCGCGGCTGGCAAAGTTTCATTCTAACCGATGTATAGCCCACTAATATTTTTGCCCTAAAACACAAAAGGGTTCATCGCAATATGATAAACCCTTTTTTGATACCGTAATCTAATTTGATTAGTACGTCACTAAGCTCTCTTTTGGAATTGCTCCTGGATGATTTCTCTTCCACACCAAATCACAAATACCGTCACTAGGAGCAAAGCCTGTTGGTGCTTCAAGTAACAATTCTCGGATCCGCTCATGGTCAAAGTTATGGCAAGCGATGTCGAGTTCTTCCAAAAGATGCATGTATTGAGGTAACGGTAAGTTTACTTCTGTCGCAGTCATAATTCGCTCATGCGCCGTATTCTCAACATTGTCACCAATCAAAAGCTCTTCATACAGCTTCTCTCCAGGGCGTAGCCCGGTATAACTTATCTCAATGTCACCGTATGGGTTCGATTCATCCTTCACTTCCAACCCAGAAAGCTGAATAAGATTTTTGGCAAGATCAGAAATACGCACAGATTCCCCCATATCGAGAACGAAGACATCACCACCTTTGCCCATCGCTCCTGCTTGGATCACTAACTGTGCGGCTTCTGGAATGGTCATAAAATAACGCGTTATTTCAGGATCAGTAACAGTTAAAGGGCCGCCTGTTGCTATCTGTTTTTTAAACAGTGGTACCACGGAACCAGAGGAACCCAGCACATTACCAAAACGCACCATACAAAAACGGGTGCCTTTAGGCTTCTCATTTTCTTGCTCTGCCAAGGCTTGTAAACCTAATTCAGCCATGCGCTTAGTCGTACCCATTACATTAGTAGGCCTAACTGCTTTGTCTGTAGAGATAAGCACAAAGGACTCAACCTGAGCCTCCACTGCAGCTTTTGCAGTGTAGTATGTACCAAACACATTGTTTCGTACCCCTTCCACTACGTTGAACTCAACCAAAGGAACATGCTTATAGGCGGCAGCATGGTAAATGGTTTGAATGCTAAAGCTTTTCATCACCATTGATAAACGATTAATACGCTGAACAGAACCAAGCAGAGGTACGATTTCAATATTTAGTTTTTTGCGGACAATAAGTTGACTAAGCTCTCGATCAATTTGGTATAACGCAAATTCAGACAACTCAAAAAGAATCAACTTTTTCGGCTGGCTGAGGATAATTTGTCGACACAGCTCTGAGCCAATCGAGCCCCCAGCCCCGGTGACCATAACGACTTTATCTTTAATGTTTGCTTCCATTAACGAGCGCTGTGGTGTAACCGGATCTCGCCCAAGTAAGTCCTCAATCGCAACGTCTTTTAGCTCATCAATACTCGCCTTACCTTCAACAATATCTTTCATATCTGGTACGGTAAGTACTTCCGCTGAAAGGTGAACCAAAGACTCCAATATTTTCTTCCTTCGAGCACGTGAAGCACTTGGCACTGCAAGTAGTATCTGCTTTACATTATGTTTAGCAACTAGCCTATCTGCATGACCAACATTATGTACACACAACCCCATAATCACGGTCTTTTCAAGGGTTTTATCTTCATCAATAAACCCTACTACTTTATGAGTTTCCGAATTTCTGAGCGCTAGTGCAAGCTGCCTTCCCGCTGAGCCCGCCCCATAAATCAGCACTGGCTTGTTTCCTTGACCATTGAGTTGGGCAACGAGCACACGAACGATAAGTCGCGATCCTCCACATAAAAGGCAGAGAAAGGTTCCGTAAATAATGGGTAAAGAACGCGGAATAGGCGCACTAAAATAAAATGCAAGAACGGCAACAGAAGCCGCTGAAATCACCGTGCCAATACTGACCACCGCTAACGCATGAAAAGTAAGGTAACGCAATACCGCACGGTAAAGTCCAAGCCGTGTGAAAGAAAGGATGGTGGTGATAGCAACACAACCCAGAAGATAAGGAACCGTTGGTGATTTGATCAAAACAACATCACCAATTCTTACCCAATAAGCGGCATAAAAAGAGAAGACGATAAAGAAAAGGTCAATAATGACGCTGATAATGCGTTTATTAACCCGAGATAAGTTCCAGATAAAGTTCAGCCTAGCCATCATATATGTCTTTATTGTGATTCAGTTCAAAGCTCAACTCATTATGAGCCATGCAACAAGAGTATTGTTAATTATTTGCTGTAAAAATCTCTATACCAAGCGATAAACTCAGATACACCCTCTCTTAACCCAACTTTAGGCTTATAGCCTGTAGCAGCAAACAAGTCTATCGTATCAGCGTAAGTTTGATAGACATCCCCTGGCTGCATACCACGGAAGTTTTTCTTTGCTTCAAGCCCGAGTTGATCTTCAATCGCTTTCACAAATTCCATCAAATTAATTGGTGAACCATGGCCGATATTATAAATCGCGTAAGGTGCTGAGCTAGTGGCTGGTGTGCCAGACTCTACTTTCCAAGCGGTATTGCGAGTCGGCAGCACATCCGCAATTCGTACTACTCCCTCAACAATATCGTCAACATGGGTAAAATCACGCCACATATCACCATTGTTATTAATATCTATGGTTTCACCAGCTAAAATCTTTTTGGTAAAGATAAATGGGGCCATATCAGGACGCCCCCAAGAACCATAGACGGTAAAAAAGCGCAGGCCTGTAGTTGGAATGTCATAGAGATGAGAGTAGCTATGGGCCATCAGTTCATTAGACTTTTTGGTCGCTGCGTACAGTGAAACAGGGTGATCTACCGTATCTGATGTTGTGAAAGGTGTTTTCGTGTTTAATCCGTATACTGAGCTTGAAGAGGCGTACACCAAGTGTTTCACTTTATTATGGCGACACCCTTCAAGAATGTTCAAATGACCGATTAAGTTTGAATCTGCATAGGCATGCGGGTTTTCAATGGAATAACGAACACCTGCTTGCGCAGCTAAGTGAATTACTCTATCAAACCGCTCTTCGACAAAGAGTTTTTCAATCGCATCACGGTCTGCAATGTCCATCTTAACAAGGCGAAATTGAGGATGTGCAATACGCTCAAGTCGAGCGTGCTTTAAATTTACATCGTAGTAATCATTAATATTATCAATACCGACAACATCATGACCTGCTGCATTGAGCTTCTCTACTGTGGCGCTACCAATAAAACCAGCAGCACCAGTTACTAAATATTTCATATACTAACAACCCAATAATCAAATTATCGTTCTAAGGTTCGGTAACTAAGGCTAGTCGCTACCGAATAAATCACGAGTGTAAACCTTTGCTTCAACATCACGAATCTCTTCAACCATCCGGTTAGAAACGATCACATCACAGGTTGACTTAAATTCTTCTAGATCCTTAATGACTTGTGAATGGAAGAACTCATCCTCTTGAAGTACTGGTTCATAAACTACAACTTCAATGCCTTTTGCTTTGATGCGTTTCATTACACCTTGAATACTTGATGCTCGGAAATTGTCAGATCCTGATTTCATAATTAGGCGGTAAATACCCACACGTTTCGGGTTGCGGCTAATAATTGAATCGGCTACGAAGTCTTTACGAGTCCGGTTAGCATCAACAATTGCACCAATAATTTCATTAGGCACATCTTCATAGTTCGCGCGAAGCTGTTTGGTGTCTTTCGGTAGACAGTAGCCGCCATAACCAAATGATGGGTTGTTGTAATGGCTACCAATACGAGGGTCCAAACCGATACCTTCGATAATTTGGCGAGAGTTTAAACCATGTGTTTCAGCATAAGTATCAAGTTCATTAAAATACGCTACGCGAAGTGCCAAGTAGGTATTTGAGAAGAGTTTTACTGCTTCCGCTTCTGTAGAATCAGTAAAGAGTACTGGTACATCCTTGTCTAGTGCGCCTTCTAAAAGAAGTTCTGCGAAGACTTTAGCACGCTCTGATTGCTCACCGACAATAATACGTGATGGATGCAGGTTGTCGTAAAGGGCACGCCCTTCACGTAAAAATTCTGGTGAGAAAATAAGGTTTTCACAACCAAGCTCTTCTGAGATACGTTTGGTATAGCCTACTGGCACCGTTGATTTGATCACCATCACTGCATCAGGGTTAATCGCCATAACATCAGCTATTACTGCCTCGACTGACTTGGTATTAAAATAGTTTGTTTGCGGGTCATAATCGGTTGGCGTCGCTATAACGACATACCCTGCGTCTTTATAAGCAAGCTCTTTATCTAGCGTTGCTGTAAAGTTTAGGTCTTTATTCGCAAAAAAGTCTGAAATTTCCGCATCTACAATTGGCGACTGTTTACGGTTAAGAAGCGCGACCTTTTCTTCAATAATATCTACAGCAATAACTTCATGGTTTTGCGCCAGAAGCATCGCATTTGACAAGCCTACGTAACCTGTACCTGCAATGGCAATTTTCATGTATTTTGTCTCTTGAGAGGTTTTGTTATCACGATATTTCTAACGTGTGATGTTTGAGACACCTCAAACTATGGTTCTCAATTTCAGTCCAAACCTACTATTGGGAAAGATCACTGTTGTCTCAATTTGGAATTACTGACGATCAAGTGTCTCTGGTATGCAATACTCGATATTGTAAGATTTTGTTTTTATTTGAGTAGAGAAGAATAATAGGATCCACTCTAATAGTTAAGCACTATTTGACGGCATCACCAGATCCACTGCCTGTCGCTGTCATCAAGATGTACTTGAAGTAATCTTTCAAAGTCAAAGAATCTATCATCTGTTTATCAGTTTTAGCCAAAAGCTCTGGCGTCGACATATCGATGTTTTGCACTTGAGCAAGGCCCGTAATGCCAGGCAATACATCATAAACACCTTGCGCGTCACGCTCTTTAATCAATTCTTCTTGATTAAATAAATTAGGTCGAGGACCGACTAAACTCATTTCACCTTTAACCACATTAATCAACTGAGGTAATTCATCAATCTTGGTTTTACGAAGAAAGCTACCTAGTTTTGTAATCGAAGCGTTATTTGCCAAATGACTTGCCACTGATTTCGTTTCTACTGACATAGTACGAAACTTGATTAGCTTAAAAGGTTTTTTGTTACGGCCAACTCGCTCTTGTACGAAGATCGGTGAGCCTGTATCAAAGAGACCCAAAACAACAACCACCAAAAGAACCGGCCACAGCAACAGCAAACCAAAAAATGCTGCCAAAAAGTCTATTATACGAATCATTTTCGTCCTTTATTCAGTTGCGACATAACCTCTTCCATCGAATGTGGGGGAGTCCAGTTCAACAGTTGTTTCAAATTGGAATTATCAACATGTAGGTTACCAACTAGTTGTTCGACAAGCTGAGTTTTTCCTGTCAACTTCCCTACAAGGAGAAACAAACCAGCAGGAATTGGGAATTGAATAATTTTTCTATTCAACCCTCGCGCTATTTGGTTAGTAAACTCGCCTATCGAGACTGTCTCACCTTCACTTGCTAAAAACACCTGACCACTCGCGTTTGGATGCGTAGCACAACATATAAGAAGGTCAGCTAAGTTTTGTGCTGCGATAAAATCACGCTTATTATTAATCGTACCAAACGGAAGGAAAGGAGCTCGTGCTATCAGTTTACTCAATAACCCGAAATTACCCGGAGCATCTACCCCATACACGAGTGTTGGTCGAACTATAACAACTTCAAGCCCAGTCTCTTTTGCAATTTTCTTCAAGCCTTGCTCAGCGAAGAGCTTAGAGCGCGTATAATCATTATCAGGTGCAAATGGGCTATTGGGTGCCAATGGTTCTTCAAAAGTGTTGGCCCCATGCACACCAATCGAGCTAACAAATACAAACCTTTTGACACCAGCCAATGCAGCTTCGCGCGCTAAATGTAATGCACCATCCACGTTTACCTGCTGGTAATCATCACTGGTGAATGTTCGTGAGTGAGCAAGCGCAGCAAGGTGGATAATGGCATCAATACCATTAAAAGCACCAGACCAATCAGTTTGTCTATCAAGTGTACTAATCGAATATTGCTCGCAACTCCAATGATTACAGTTGTCATTTGCACGTGTAACAATACGCTTTATATTGGTGTCACCACAAAAGTGGCTTCCTATGAAGCCACTACTACCGGTCAGTAATATATTCATCAATTAAAACTATTTTTGATTTGCATTGTGATTCGACGACTCCTTAACTGAGTAATGTTCGCGGTACCATACGATAAACTCAGCGGCACCGTTTTCCAAGTTCACCTGAGACTTGTAGCCTGCCACCTTGAACAAATCCGTTGTGTCTGCATAAGTTCGATAAACATCTCCAGGCTGCATCTTTCTAAAGTTTTTCTTAGCTTCAACGCCAATTTCAACTTCAAGTGCTTTAATGAAGTCCATCAAGTTCACGGGAGAACCGTGACCAATATTATAAACGGCGTATGGTGCAGAACTCGATGCAGGCGTACCTGTTTCGACTTTCCACTCATTAGTCACAGAAACCGCATGAACATCACCGCCCGGTAAGGCTTTCGAGAACCTTACTTAGATAGTTTTCGTCCATTGCGCAGTTCATCCGTTTGCGTTTAATACCACCTTTAAAGGTGGTTTCACTCTTTAATAGGTTCAAACACATCTGCCTGATCCTTGCTAAAGCCTCTGCGCGATCAAGGGACCAATGCATGGCCTCTACGCCCCAATGAGAACGCGTCGCTTCAAGCAGCGTTTGGGCTTCTAATTCTTTAGAGCATATATAGTAACGAATACTCACATCTTGCTCTGTCGCCACAGACGATTCTTGGCGAATCGAAGCGACGATACCCATTGATTTAAGCTCTGGCCATTCATACTCAATATCACCTAGAACAGACAAATCGCGATTCACTAAAGCCACTCTCGTTTCGATTCTTCCGTGACTTTTTTCTTGTGTACTGTAAGAGAGGCCATCAAAGTCTTGAAGCATGTCCATTCGAAAATAATCATCAAAGGCTTGCTCAAGCATTCCCTGATTCCCTTTAACTGCCAACAAATAATCCGCTTCTTTATCGAGGATTTTCTGCGCTATTTTCTTTTGGCATCCCATTGCATCAATCGTAACCAAGCAGCCTTTTTCCTCTAGCAAGTCAAGTAGCTTGGGGATCGCGGTAATTTCATTACTTTTACTATCAACCTTCTGTTGGCCGATACTCATTCCGTTTGCAGTAGCAAAAGCGTTCACCATGTGGATCGTTCCTTTACCTTTCGAGCGGTCATAAGAGCCACGTAATGTTTTGCCGTCGATGGCGATGACTTCTCCATCCGTCAGTGTATGGCAGTCCTTCATCCAGGCTATAAAGCTTCTTTGCAACGCTGCCGGATTCATCATGCCCATCACTCGAGACAGCGTATCTGCAGAAGGAATACCAGCTTCAAAGTGACCATATCGTTTAAGGAAATCTAAGCGAGCATTGCCAAAATCGATAATGCCATCCCAGCCATCATGACCCGACAAAACGCCACAAATTGTCAGCAAAATAATATCTGATAATTTGTGATCTACTTTGCTTTCTTGTCGGTAGTCTTTAATGATTTGGAAATGCATAAATGGGTTGGTTAACTCGCTCATATTTAGGCTCCTATATTGTCTAGGAGCAATTAGAAAACAACGAAAATGATCTACAAGCCGATCTTTATGCGGTTTCCCTGAATTCTTTAGCTCCTAGATTTTTTGAGCTGATGTAATATCTCACCGTGACTTCCGACTCTTTCGTCACCGCTTCTTCTTGTCTTACAGAAACAACGATAACCACTGTTTTTAGCTCGAGCCAGTCAAACTCTAAGTCACCTAAAACACTCAAGTCTGTATTGTTAATGCCAACCTAGTCTCTTGTCTGCTTCGTGATTTTTCACTGGTTATTCTAGGAGATTCATGATTCTTTAGAGCAATACATCAATACGCCTGAACCCTTTTTCCATAAAGGGTTTTAATGATCGTGCTCTGGTTAAATCCCAATCAACTTCTTAATAGTTAGAAGTAACAAAGCCAAAGTAAACATTAATTTATCCAATAACCGCCTTCTACATTTAAAACTACAAAGCAATAGTTTAAAAAAGCTCCAGACACTATTTTCTCTGATTAATGCGATAGGCTTTTCATTTTGTAAGAGGAATGACGCTTGAATCATCACTTTATCTAAAGCGTCACCACTTAAAACAACCTTAGCTCTCTCTAAAATAGCAGTAATACCGCTGTTAGCACCAACTTGATTTGATTCGTGCTGTCTATATAGCATCAAAGGTTCACTGCCAATAAACCATTTATAACCATTAGAGCGAGCAAAGCTGTAGCAAAACCAATCATGTAGCCAAAGATCAGCAATTTTACTCGAGTTCTTAGCAAGTACGGACTTAATACTTGATGCAAGATTTTCATTCATAACAAAAGTACAGCCAGGTCCTGCCGACTCAAACAAATAGTCATAACTGGTTTGATCATAATCCTTTTTGATCAAGGCTTCTTTACCATTTGCCCAGAATGCTTGTACATTTCCAGAATAAGCGCTTGCTTGATTAGATAAAAGTAGCTCTATGGAGTTCGACAGTTTATTTCCCAACCAAATGTCATCTTGATCTGCAAATGCAACATAATCGTACTGTGAAAAGTCTACTTTCAGCAGTAAGTTGAAGAAATTTTGACCAGCACTACCATAGCGCTTGCCATATTCCATAATATTAACATTTTTGAGTTTGCTATACTGCTGTAATATTTCTAAGCTTTTATCTGTTGATAAGTCTAAACTAACATATAAGAAAACTTCAACATCTTTCTGCTCTAAGATAGAATCTAGTTGTTCCTTGAGATATTTCTCGCCATTATATGCAGCTAGTAAAACACATACTTTCTTCATTAAAACACCAGAGTAAATTTAAACACAAAATACTAGCCAGAATGTCTGCCAGACATAAATAATCGCATTGTTAGTCTAATTCACATTAAAAATTTAACTTTCAAAGAACAAACCAACAAAGACAGAAGAGAAATAACCCCCAAAACAAAAGAAACTTTTAACAAATAATAGGCCAAGTTAATTGTATAATCATGAAAAATACTAAAAACAATTGCATTAATAAATATCACATAACAAAATATAGAGAAGGTAGATACGCGATTCAAAAACCTACTATATAAAAATTGACTTACTAAGCCAAATAAAAAGGCATAAAGTAAAAAGGCATACCCAAAACTACTATAATACACTCCTAAAGCTGTAAATACATTTGTCTGATAATACTCATTGTAGTCAATAAATTCTAGAGGCATATTTTTGACATTATAATATGCAGAAGATAAACCAAGAGAGTGGAACTTATTATTAATGGACAGTAAATCTCCCCAAGGAACTTCCACTGAACCATTGACTACAAAATTAAGAGCCCTGATCCCTCCAGACAAATAAACAATTAAATAGTCTAACCCCACTAAGAAACTATCCTCAGTCCCTCTAATAATACTAAAAGAAAGTATGAATAGTATAGAAATAATAACGAGGGGAAAAATCGCATGAGACAACTTTATCTTTCGAGCATAAAGCAGCAATGAAATAAATGTAACAATGCCCATCATGAAAAAAGACCTAGAGCCGTCAACTATCGTTAGAATCAATGTAAACAATGTGACTAAATACAAAAAAAACATACTACTTTCATATTCAGACAAACGACTAACCAGAAGGTAAGTTGACAATCCAAATGTAACTTGTAAAACACCAATATGAAACGAATAGTAAGGAATCAATGGACTCCCTTCAATGACTGACATTCTGTACAAGTAAAAAAATTGAGGGCCAATAGTCAAAACCTGAAATATAATTTGAAGAAAGTAGTATACGTTTACCAAGGTTAATATCATTAGGAAAAGGTAGTGAAGTTGATAGTTCTGGCAACCGCTTGAAATAGAAGATTTAACTATGATCACCTTAGATATTAATATCCCAATACAAAAAGCAATGTAGAACAAAGTTACAAAAACCCATACTTCGATATCAATTCCATCGGAAAAAATAGCACCAAGGAGCGACGCCCCCCCCCATGTCATTGATATCAGAAATATAGGAGAGAGAAGTAAACCTACCAAGCCCGATTTAGTTCGAAGAAACATCTTTTTCCAACACCCACTCACCCTTAACGCTACAATATACCTTGATGACCTGAGCCGGATTACCCGCGATAATAAGATCATCACCAAAGCTCCTTGTTACAACAGAATTAGCACCAATTACCGTGTTATTGCCAATAGAAACGCCAGGTAATATAGCAACACCTTCTCCAATCCATACATTATCCCCAATGCTTATTGGGTATGTTTCTAAATGCCTTTCTGACGCGATCTCGCTTGGGTGACTTTGCCTGTTACCTTTATAAGCACCATGATTGTGATCCGAAATATAAACTCTACTGGCTATTAAGACATTGTCACCAAAAGTTATATTACTGGCTGCAGCTAAATGCACATTGTCATTAATTTGACAGTTTCTACCAAAAACGATTTTCCTACTTTTATTACCTATAGGAAAACAGTCTATTCTGCAGTGACGACCAGTAGTCAAGCCTCTACCGAAATCAATGAGATTTCTGTTTCTGATGTAAATAGGCTGCCGAACTAAACGACAACTACCAAAAAATATTTTTGTCATTACAAATGCGTACAGCAATCCAATGAAACCACCAAAACCATAAGACTTAAGAACGCTCATTGCCAAACACCTTCCTGTAAAAATCACAACGACGTTGGCTTAGTCTATCATTAGAGTACTCTTTAGCCATTAATAAATTAGATTTTGAACCAACAGTATAAATCTGTGGGTTGTTGATAACTTCTAGAATTTTACTCGCCAATCCATCGATGTCTCTTGGCTCTACTAGATAAGATTCATCGAGTATTTCCTTAAAACCAGGTAAAGTAGTAGCTACTACAGGTAACGCATAAGACATAGCTTCTAAAGTTGCTCTTGGGATACCTTCAGATAAACTCGGCTGTATATAAAGATCTGACTCGCGATACAATTTTGCCAACTCCTTTTCTCCCAAAATTCCATGGAAGATTACAGAGTCGTAAACTTTTAACTCTGAAGCTAACTGCTCATAGTCATCATCTGGATGACCACCTGCGACATGTAATTCAAAATTCTTGTTTGATAAGTTTTTAAGTAATCTAAGACATTTAAGCAACTCTGGAATTCCTTTACGTCTATTTATTCCACCTGCAAAAAGAATTTTGTAGTATTCATTTAAAGGCGCATTTTTACTTTCTGCTACAAACGATTCCAACTTTACGTTACTACATACCTCTGAGCATCTGTTTGGATATTTATTACGCAAGTATTCGGATACATATATAACAGCTGAAGCCTTACTAGCAATAACTCTAGACATCATATTAAAAACTGATGTGAGTAGAAAGCCAAACTTTTTAGAAGAAAATTGATCAGAGTCAGCAGCAAACTCTAGAGAATAGCTCTTCCCTAGTAATATACACAACACAGCACAAAATAACCCCACTACACTTGGATAGTTAATAACAACAAAGTCATTGCTTTTCAGAAGCTTAATTATATTAATCAATTTTAACGGTTTAAAAAGATCAAAATAACCAAGATCAGAAAATGTACTGGATATGTTATTATTTTTAATCCGTTCAAAACCTTGAGGAGCATTAGGCACCGTTTTCAAACGTGTTATTAGTGAAACCGACGCAACTGAAGTCTCAAAAAAACGATCAAAATAGCTCTCTGGTAGGCCTACGGCAGTGTATAAATCACCACCCTGTAAATAAAACCTGAAGTCATGAACGTAAACAATCTTACGTATTTTCTTAAAACTACTCATCGTCATTATTCATCCATTTATGATACCAGAGCTGGAAAACAAGTATCGTCCAAAGTTTATAGGAAGCATGACGATTGCCTAAATTTAGCTTGTGAATCAACTCGTCGACTTCACAGAATCTAAATATTCCTTGAGATTCGATATAATTTTCTGAAAAAAACAAACTGTATTTATCCAATAATGTTTCTTTCATCCATTTTCCGACCGGAATATTAAAACCTTTTTTCGGCCTTTCCAT
>NZ_CAWNJO010000033.1:0-74075 GCF_963874835.1 Vibrio sp. V12_P9A6T4
CACATGTAGTATTCACAATCTTCAGGCGCTTCATGGTCTTTCAGATAGTTTTCATACAATACATTGTGGATGAAACCTGTGTATCCATCCCAGTTATCTTCAGGCATTGGATCAGAAAGAGCACAGTGCCATACGAAATTCGAGTTTTCAGCTGCAAGGCCGTCAAAATCTTCAACGTAGAACATCTCACGCTTAGAGCGCGCACCATACCAATAAGACATCTTACGGGTAGATTTTAAACGCTTAAGCTGATCGAAGATGTGTGAGCGCATTGGAGCCATGCCCGCACCACCACCGATAAAGACCATTTCTGCATCCGTATCTTTGGCAAAGAACTCACCAAATGGACCAGAAATAGTACATTTATCACCTTCTTTCAGTGACCAAATGTAAGAAGACATCTGACCCGGTGGCACATTGGGATTATTAGGCGGCGGCGTAGCAATACGCACGTTTAGCATAATAATACCGAACTCTTCAGGGTAATTCGCCATTGAGTAAGCACGAATAATGTCTTCATCAACTTTTGACTCGTAGCGGAACAGGTTAAATTTGTCCCAATCGCCACGATACTCTTCTGGCACGTCAAAATCTGAATATTTGATGTGGTGTGCTGGCGCTTCGATCTGAATGTAACCACCAGCACGGAAAGGTACTGACTCGCCATCAGGGATCTGAAGTTTAAGCTCTTTAATGAAGGTGGCTTTGTTGTCGTTAGAGATAACGGTACATTCCCACTTTTTAACACCAAAAATTTCTTCAGGAAGTTCAATATCCATGTCTGTTTTCACAGCCACTTGACACGCTAAACGTTCACCCTCACGAGCTTCACCTTTAGTAATGTGATCAAGTTCAGTAGGAAGAATATCACCACCGCCAGATTTCACTTTTACACGGCATTGACCACAAGAGCCGCCGCCACCACATGCCGATGATACAAAGACACCAGAACCTGCAAGTACGCTCAGTAGCTTGCCACCTGGATTAGTCACAATAGACTTATCTGCATCACCGTTAATTGAAATTGTAATGTCGCCTGTTGGAACTAGCTTAGATTTAGCAAATAAAATTACCAAAACGAGTGCTAGAACAATCAGGGTAAACATCACTACACCAAGAATAATGTCCATTGACTATTCCTTAATTGTTGCGGTTTACCCGACTTACAGTTGAACACCAGAGAAAGACATAAAGCCTAACGCCATTAGACCCGCCGTGATGAAGGTAATCCCTAAACCACGTAAACCCGGAGGTACATCTGAATATTTCATTTTCTCACGGATACCGGCAAGAGCGACAATCGCTAACATCCAACCCACACCCGAACCGAAACCGTAAACGACGGATTCAGCAAAGTTATAATCACGCTGAACCATGAAAGATACACCACCAAAAATGGCGCAGTTCACTGTGATTAAAGGTAAGAAAATGCCCAGCGCGTTATACAAAGGTGGGAAAAAACGATCCAATATCATCTCTAAGATCTGTACCAATGCGGCAATAACACCGATAAAGGTAATGAAATTTAGAAATGTAAGATCAATATTTTCACCCAATGCACCTGGTTTAAGTAACAAGTTATAAACCAAGTTATTCACTGGTACTGAAATGGTCAGAACAACAGTAACCGCAATCCCTAAACCAAACGATGTCTTTACTTTCTTAGATACAGCAAGAAATGTACACATACCCAAGAAGAAAGAGAGTGCCATGTTTTCGATAAAAATCGATCGAACAAGCAAACTGATATAATGTTCCATAACGCCCTTACTCCTTCGCTTCTAGTTGTTCAGGTTTGAACGTGCGAATCGCCCAAATCATGAAGCCAATTAGGAAGAATGCCGAAGGTGCTAGCAGCATCAAACCGTTAGGTTGATACCAGCCACCATCTTTTACAAGAGGTAGAACTTCCATTCCAAATAGCTTGCCTGAACCAAGAAGTTCGCGGAAGAAACCAACAGTGATCAAGACAAAACCATAACCCAAACCATTACCGATACCATCGATAAAGGAAGGAATCGGTGCCGACTTCATTGCAAATGCTTCAGCACGGCCCATTACGATACAGTTAGTAATGATCAACCCTACGAACACCGATAGCTGTTTCGAGATATCGTATAAGTAAGCACGTAGGATCTGGTCAACAACAATAACCAATGAAGCAATGATCGCCATCTGAACGATGATACGCACACTGTTAGGTATGTGGTGACGAATTAACGAAACGAATAAGTTAGAGA
Organism: Vibrio sp. V12_P9A6T4; assembly: GCF_963874835.1. Classification (NCBI taxonomy): domain Bacteria; kingdom Pseudomonadati; phylum Pseudomonadota; class Gammaproteobacteria; order Vibrionales; family Vibrionaceae; genus Vibrio; species Vibrio sp. V12_P9A6T4. The sequence continues at coordinate 2,241 of NZ_CAWNJO010000033.1, forward strand.
AAGCCGTTACAAACATAACGGCTAGCGTCATAACAAACGCCGTTTCCAATTTAGTGGTTACCGCAAGGGCAGAACAGACACCAAGCACTTGAAGTGCGATTGGGTTGTTATCCAACACTGGCGCTAGAATGCTCTTTTTAATCTCTTTTGCGCTAGACATTAGTTCAAACCTCCGTCACGTACTTTTGCTAGGAATGGACCAAAGCCCATATCACCTAACCAGAAGTCGAAAGTGTGTTGAACACCGTTACTGGTCAGTGTTGCGCCAGAAAGTCCATCAACGCCATGCTCAGATCCGGCAGGAGCGCCACCTTTCACAACTTTAATTGCAGGTTGGTGGTTGTCATCAAACAATTTCTTGCCAACAAATTGAGCACGCCATGATGGGTTTTCAACTTCACCACCCAATCCCGGAGTTTCACCTTGTTCGTAGTAAGTAATGCCGGAAACGGTATTACCATCGGTTTCTACAGCCACAAATGCGTACATCATTGACCACAAACCATTACCGTGAACGGGAACAATCACTTTAGAAATTTCGTCGCCACTTTTCACTAGGTAAACAACCCCAGTATTAGCACGACGAATAATCTTCGCTTTATCTTGTTCCGCTGTTAGCTTGATAGATTGAGCTGGGTCTTTAGAAGCTTTGCGTTGATCATAGGCCGTTGCATCGCCATCAACAAAGTTCCCGGTTTTAAAATCAATCAAACGAGGTTCAATGTATTTAGCAAAAAGCTCTGGCACGCTACCAGACTCGTTAATGCCTGCAACTTCAACAATCTTGCTTTGCTTATCAAGTACTGCGTTAACTTTTTGCTTGTCACGCAGGCCAACCGCTGCTGTCGATACGATGATTGAGCACACTAAGCTCAATGCGATAACAACAAACAGCGTTTTTTTAATGCTATCGTTATTACTTGCCATAGCGTGCTAGTCTCCGCTTGATGTTCTTCTCAATCACAATATGGTCAAACAAAGGTGCAAATAGGTTCGCAAATAAGATCGCCAGCATCATACCTTCTGGATAAGCTGGGTTAACCACACGAATCATCACACACATTGCACCAATCAAAATACCGTATGCCCATTTACCTTTGTTAGTAAATGAAGCCGATACTGGGTCGGTTGCCATGAAGAACATACCAAACGCAAAGCCACCAAGTACCAGGTGCCAATGCCAAGGCATATTAAACATTGCATTTGTGTCTGAACCAATAACATTGAACAGCGTTGATATGGCAATCATACCCACCATAACACCCGCAATAATGCGCCATGAAGCAATGCCCATGTAGACAATAAATGCCGCACCAATCGCCAGTGCTAACGTCGACACTTCACCGATAGAGCCAGGAATGTTACCAACAAATGCATCCATCCAAGTAATGGCTTCGCCAGTGACCTTATTGATCAGAGCACCGTTACCACCTTGAGCCCATTGGCTTAGCGCCGTTGCACCAGAAAAACCATCTGCAGCTGTCCAAACAACGTCACCAGAGATCTGTGCTGGGTAGGCGAAGAATAGAAAAGCACGGCCGGCTAATGCTGGGTTTAGGAAGTTACGCCCGGTACCACCAAAGATTTCTTTGGCAACAACCACGCCAAAGGTAATCCCTAAAGCGGCTTGCCATAAAGGCAGTGTGGGTGGAACAATCAGAGCAAACAAAATTGAAGTTACAAAGAAACCTTCGTTAACTTCATGCTTACGCACCATACAAAACAGCACTTCCCAAAAACCACCGACCAAGAATACCGTGGCGTAGATAGGTAGGAAGTAAGTCGCACCGAGCAGCATCATACTTGCCCAACCGGCTTGCGTACTTAATGTACCGCCAAGCATTTCAGTTAGCCAATAGTGCCAGTTACCACTGATGACTGTCGCCAATTCAGCGCTAGAATACAGATGGTTAAGTGCAGTAATCGATTGGTGACCAACGTTATACATACCCCAGAACATCGCTGGGAATACCGCTAGCCAAACCATGATCATGATGCGTTTGAGGTCAACGCTATCACGAACGTGTGAGCTTCGTTTTGTAACTAAACCAGGCGTATAAAAAAGCGTTGCGGCTGCTTCATACAAGGCAAACCATTTTTCATGTTTGCCGCCAGGTTCAAAATGATGCTCGATGTCTTCAAGAAACTTTTTAAGGCCCATGAAAATTACCCTTCCTTCTCAATCTTGTCTAGGCACTCACGAAGTAGCTGACCATATTCGTATTTACCAGGACATACAAAGGTACACAATGCGAGATCTTCTTCGTCCAGTTCAAGGGCACCGAGACGTTGAGCGCTATCGATGTCACCTGCACATAGGTCACGAAGTAGGAGCGTTGGTTCCATATCTAGTGGCAACACTTTTTCATAGTTACCAATAGGTACCATCGCACGATCACTACCATTGGTTGTGGTTGTCATGTTGAACAACTGACCTGTGAATAGATGACCAAGGAAAGAGCGAGTGACTGAAAATTTGTTCTTGCCAGGCATTGCCCAACCAAGAAAATCTTTGTCACGACCTTCACGCAGAACCGATACTTGGAGGTGGTAACGACCAAGATAAGCTACAGGCCCCGCCGCTTTCACACCAGAAAGTACAGAACCAGAGATGACACGAACTTCGCCCGGCATCAATTCGTTATCCGTTAACTCTTCGAGGCTAGCACCAATCTGAGTACGGACAAGACGAGGTTTGTTGACTACGGGTCCTGCAAGCGACACCACTCGCTGTGTGTATAGCTCACCGGTTAAGAACAATTGACCAAACGCAATCACGTCTTGGTAATTGATGCTCCACGCCACATTGACTGCATTTACTGGATAGAGGAAATGCATGTGAGTCCCTACAAGACCTGCAGGGTGTGGGCCATCAAACACATGTTCTTCAACGTTTGGCTGTGAAGAGCGTGGCAAGCTAGTACCAGATTTACAGACGTAAACCTTGCCCTCAGTCAGAGTTGAAAGGATATCGAGACCAGCGACGAATGCTTCAGATTGCTCATTAATGATCGTCTCAGGTTTTGCCGCTAATGGATTGGTATCCATTGCTGTCACAAAAATAGCCTGAGTTGAAGACTCAATTGCTGGAACCTTGCTAAACGGACGAGTACGCAACGCAGTCCAAAGACCAGACTCAACTAACTGAGTTTTAACCGTTTGACGGTCAATACTTGCTAGTTGGCTAGCTTCAAAGCTATCGAACGTGATTTGCTCATCACCTGCCACTTCAATCACAACGGATTGTAGGACACGTTTGGCGCCACGATTGACTTCGATAACCTTACCGCTTGCTGGTGAAGTAAATTTAACACCCGGATTCTTTTTATCTTCAAAAAGAATTTGAGCTTTCTTTACTTCATCGCCTACGCGAACATGCATGGTAGGACGCATGCCAACGTACTCTTCGCCAAGCAAGGCGACTTTAGTGATGGTCTTACCATCATTAATCACCTGGGAAGGAGTTCCTGCAATAGGAAGGTCCAAACCCCTTTTTATTGTAATCATACGCACTTGCACTATTTTATCGGGAAAAAGATTCTTTTAATTGCGTAAGTTCAAGGCTTGTTTATCTTTCATGGTCGTTCTTGATAAGAGGCCAAATGAAAGTTAAACCAGCCTTAGACACGACATTTCTGTGTCCGATTTTGGCTTGTTTTAAACGCCAGAACCGCAACATCCTTTTAATAACCTCATCACAAGTATGGTATGAGATCCATTAGGTGCAATAGTCTAGCATTTTTTCGGAACCTGATGCCATGACCAATCCTCTGATAAGTCGTTTTATTTGGAAGGATTTGAATCATAAAGGCTAGCGAATAGTCATAACTTTGAAGCATCGCACAAATAACCTATTCCTTACCCCTTATGAGTATTTATTTTTATTCACTACCTAAAACAATTTCTCTCAACTTGTTCATCTCGTCAATTTGTTTAAATACTGTTAACATTCCGCTCAAAAACAGAACAAGAGAACGGCATATTCAGACGGTTCTGAACGAGTTATTTTCCACCGCCCATACACATAGGACTATCAGGTACGCCACTAATTTGCGCCTGCCACTCTTGTGGTGTGTAGGTATGAATCGAGAGTGCATGAATGTGGTTCGCTAACTCTTCTGCCAACACTTGGTTAACCTGTCGGTGACGGCCAATCAAACGCATTCCTTCAAAACGGTCACTCACCACAATGACTTTAAAATGGCTTTCCGATCCTGAAGGCACATTGTGCATATAGCTTTCATTTTCGACTTTCAAATAATCAGGGTGAAATGCTTGATGCAATTTTTGTTCGATTATGGGTTGGATCATACCGTTGCCTTTCTTCCTCAAATAAGAGCATGAGAACATATACGAGTGTAAAGAGATTTAAGTTTAACTAGCCTTATAGAATAGCGAAAGGTTTTGGTTCCTTGTTTCTACGCCATTTGAGACAATGCATCCGTAATTCTCACTACGACCTATAAAAAATTATGAAAACAGAGTTGGCACTGCATGATCGAACGTTGAGCTTGCACCGTTTCCCACATCGTTCAAACGAAACATTACAAGCTTGGGATGCGGGCGATGAATATGTGATTAATCATATTGAAGCGTTGAATTTAGCAATAGGCAAACGCATCCTTATTTTAAACGATCACTTTGGCGCTCTATCGTGTTGGTTTGCAGATAAGCATCACGTCACCATGATGAGCGACTCTTTTATTTCGCAACAAGGTACGTTAAACAATCTTCAGCGCAATCAGTGCCGCAACGTGCAATTGCTCTCAACAATGGATGCCATCCCTGAATCGGTCGATCTGGTGCTTTTTCAATTGCCCAAGAGCAATCGCCACTTGGTTTGGCAATTAAGCCAACTCCGTCAGTCCCTTGCCCAAGATTGCCCTGTGATAGCGGTCAACAAAGCGAAAGAGATCCACACATCAACCTTAAACTTATTTGAAAAGTATTTAGGTTCAACAAGCACTTCTCTTGCATGGAAAAAACACCGCCTCGTTTTTTCAGTACCGAACGTATCACCGATTGAAACGGTGGAACCCATAACTGAATGGGCCGTAGAAAGCGAATCCATCCGTCTAAAAAACCTGCCGAATGTCTACTCAGGTGAGGGATTGGATCTCGGCGCACGCTTTTTTCTACAGCATCTTCCACAAGATCCTAAGTTACAGCACATCATCGACCTTGGATGCGGCAACGGGGTGTTATCAATCAAGATGGGCCAACTCAATCCTCAAGTACGAATGACCTGCGTTGATGAAAGCTTGATGGCCGTCGAGTCTGCAAAGCTAAATTTGCTGGAGAATTTAGGAGAAGATCGCAATATTCAATGCATTGCGAATAACTGCTTAGATGGTTTTCAACAAGAGAGTAGCTGTTTAGTATTGTGTAACCCACCATTCCATCAACAACAAGCTATCACGGATCACATTGCTTGGCAGATGTTCTGTGATGCAAAGCATGTTCTTAAAAAAGGGGGACGATTATTAGTGATCGGCAATCGCCACCTCGGCTACGATGTAAAACTAGCAAGATTATTTGGCCAAGGGCAGGTAAAAACTGTCGCGACCAACCATAAATTTGTTATCTTACAAGCAACTAAATAGGCAAGGATAAGAAAGGAAATGACCATGAAAAAACTGGTTCTCGCAGCCTCAATCGCATTACTCACCGCTTGTGCCGCACCTCAGCAACAGCAAATCAACTTTATGCCTACTGCAACGACCAGCAAAAATACGGTCGTCAACAATAAAGCCTTTACTCTGGTTAGCAAAGATATTCGATCGGCGCAATATGTGGCTTTAGTCGATAGTGGCCGCTCTAATATTGAGCCAATTCATGCCAAACAAAATGTTCGCATTGCGGTTGAGAATGCGTTGGCAGAACAATTTAGCTCTCAAGGCTATCGCTTAACAGTGAACAGCGAAAACAATGTCACCGTTGAAATTGCAGAAGCACTAGTGACGGTAAAACACAGCGTCATGTCGAATGAAATGGATGGCAGTGTCACGCTTGAAATCACCGCGGAAACACCAAAAGGCAAATTGGTGAAAACGTTCAACGGAACGGCAAAACGTTCCGGTACACTCAGCGCTTCAAATGATGAGATTGAAATGGTACTCAACGATGTCATGAACTTGGTACTTAAAGAAATTGCCAATGACAGCGAACTTAATGGTTATTTACAGGAGCGCTTTTAATGTTACGTTCTCTCGTTACGACATTAGCGCTCGTCAGTTGCACTGCGTTTTCGGCGCCCAACGTCCTAATTGAGACGAACTTAGGGTCATTTACTGTTGAACTTAATACAGAGAAAGCGCCAACGACTGTCGCAAACTTCGTAAAATATGTTGAAGATGGCAGTTATGTTGGCAGCCAGTTCCACCGCGTTATCCCAGGCTTTATGGCACAAGGCGGCGGATTTGATGCGGATTTAAAACAACTCACCACTTACGCTCCCATCAAAAATGAAGCGAGCAATGGGTTGACTAATGACACCGCGACGATCGCAATGGCCCGTACCAATGATCCTAACTCAGCTACTCGCCAATTCTTTATTAACTTGGTCGATAATGATTTTCTCAACTACAACGCTCGCCCACCGGGTTATGCAGTCTTTGGTAAAGTCACGCAAGGGTTTGATGTTGTGCAAAAAATGGCTCAACAGCCGACCAGCACGAAAGGGCGAATGCAAGACGTCCCCATCGAACCAATCGTTATTACGAATGTCACACTAGAACAATAACCATACCAACGCCGATTTATCGGCGTTTGATTTTATTGGGTCGCCTTTCGACCTAAGCTGCTTTACTGACAAGGATTCGCTGTATGCCATCAACCTCCTCCTCTCTCACTTGGATGGAAACTATCCGTAGCTATCTTGATAAACGCCTATTGTGGGTATTTATGATGGGGTGTTCGAGCGGTTTTCCGTGGGTTTTGATTGGTTCGAATATGTCAGGATGGCTAAAAGATGCAGGCTTAACCACCGCTGCAATTGGTTATTTTGGCAGTGTCTTCGCAGTTTACGCGATTAATTTTCTATGGGCCCCATTGGTGGATCGCGTCAAATTACCCATTCTGACGCCATTATTAGGTCAACGCCGCAGTTGGGTATTTTTGTGCCAATCGATCATTGTGATCTGTACGTTGCTGATTGCGGGTGTCAATCCAGCCCAAAATTTGATGTTTACCTCAATGCTTGCCTTGGGCATTGCGATCGCTTCTGCCACTCAAGATATCGCGATTGATGCTTTTCGTATCGATACTTTCCCCAAATCACAAGCCAATAAGCTGCCACAAGCCTCCGCCATGGCCATCATGGGGTGGTGGACTGGATATTCTCTGCCGGGCTATCTCGCTTTTGTAAACGCCGATAGTATCGGTTGGAATGCCGTTTATTATGGCATGGCACTCTGTGTCGGCCTGTTAATGCTTTTCACGCTCTTGGTGGGCGAACCAAAAACACATCGCGAAGCACTACAGCATCAAGCGGAGCTGCGACACAATCAGGTAGTTGGTTCGAAAGTCGTCGCGTGGTTCACCGTTACCGTAATCGAACCATTTCTCGATTTCTTCAAACGCAATGGCGCGCAAGTAGCACTAACCCTGCTGTTGTTTGTCTTTTTATTCAAGATTGGCGAAGCTTTTCTTGGCCGAATGTCGATTCCATTTTACAAAGAAATTGGCTTTAGCAACGAACAAATTGGCCACTACTCGAAGTTAATTGGTTGGGGAGCAACCCTATTCTTCACTTTGATTGGCAGTATGTTTAACGTGCGATTTGGTATTGTTCGCGGCTTGATGATTGGCGGCATCGCGATGTCTGCCAGTAATTTGATGTTTTCGTGGATCGCTCAAGTTGGCCCTAATGAGCATCTGTTCTTGGCGACCATTATTGTCGATAACTTTACCACTGCGTTTTCCACCGTGGCCTTTGTTTCGTTTCTTACTGTGTTAACAGGGCAGGCATTTTCAGCAACGCAATATGCGCTATTGGCCTCTCTAGGAAACTTTGGCCGCACCACGCTGGCTTCCTTTAGCGGGGAGTTGGTCGACTATCTCAATAATTGGTCACTATTCTTTATTATTACCGCACTGATGGTAGTACCAAGCCTTATCATGCTCTACTCACTGCGCCATTATTTTGCTGATTTACTGCAAAAAGCTCGGCAGAGAGACATCGATGATATTGCCAAGCAAGGCGTTGATAAGCGTTAGATGAAAAAAAGGTCGTACAATACGACCTTTTTTAATTTGATGTGCCCGCTATAGACTACGGATAGAGACCTTTACCAAATAAGTTAAACACTCTCGCAACACCTTGCGTAAACAGCATCGGTTCAGTTAGCACCGTTAAGCATAAACAATCTTCATCCACTTTGGTAAAAGGGCTGTGTTTAATACTCGCATCTCTTTGAATGAAATCACCCACTTGATAATGTCCATCTTCATCACTGAAACCACCATGGAGCACCAAGGTCGACTCAACCCCTTTGTGTGTATGCTGAGGGATCTGCACGTTGTGATTGATGTACATCAGGTTCATGCGAGAGTCTTCAGCAATATCTAGGTGGGCACTAAAAACTTTACCACCATAGCTGCGCCACTCGCCTTTGAAACGAATCAGTTGGCTCAGCGTACTAGGCAGCATCACAACGCGATCATTGACTTTAATTTCTATCGGCTCAGGCTTACGCAAGGTCGATGGGTGTAGAGTATCCAGTGCTGTGATCGTTTCAAACATCTGGTTTAAATGATCATCATTAGAAACGGCCATTCTTTGTTGCGGCAACGATTGGCTCAGCAATGCTTCGGCGGCCCGAGTTTCTAAGTATTGAACCTGTTGACGACACTGAGTACAAAGTTCAAGGTGAGTGGCAATCATAATGCCATGCGCCGCATCAATTGAACCATTGGCATACTGCTGCAGTACTTCGTTGCTTGGATGGTGGCTCATAATTGCTCCGCTTGAATAGAATGTCTAAGTTTTTCAACGGCTAGTCGTAAACGCGATTTGACAGTACCGAGAGGAATATTGAACATCTCCGCAACCTGCTGCTGGGGCAGTTCTTCAAGATACACCGCCTTCACGATGGCTTGCTGAGCTTCAGGCAACAACGCCACAAACTTTAATATTTGCTCTTTTAACATGTCATGTTCAGGACAATAATGTTCAACCAAATCAGGTGGGCAGTAGTCAGTTGGCCAAATATCATCGGCATAAACATGTAACTCTCGTCCGCGCTGCTTACGCAGGAGATCAAAACACAAATTGCGTGCAATCGTGTAAACCCACGTCGAAAGCGAACTTTTTCGGTTATCGAATAGATGCGATTTCTGCCACACCGTGGTCATGGTTTCTTGCACCATTTCTAACGCCACTTGCTCACTGCCTACATGCTTAAACGCAAACTGTTGTAAACGAGGAGAGAAATAACGAAACACTAAGGCAAACGCCTGCTTATCACGTTGCTTGACACGTTCCATGCATTCAGCCCAGTCTTGCTTAGTGTAGCTTGGGCTTAGCGACACACTATGCTGAGAATCACTGCTCATGCTGCGCTCTTCCTTTAGGAGTAACCGTTGTTATTGGCATACAGTAGCCATAAACCTTTATACGTGAGTAAACCTTTATACGTGAGTAATGCATACATCGATCACTCGTCGTATTCTTTTTTATGCAGAGCCACTACTACAGAGCGACTTCTCGTTTAAGTTTACTGCACGCTTTCAAAGTTAGTGTGAGACTTCGATTACCTGCAATAAAAAGTCAACCGCACTGTGCGCGTCATCCTGCCTCATTAAATCATCAAATTGTTGAATCGAGATAGGGAGCAGCTCTAGCCATCGCTGCGCCACCCAACTGGCATCATCAAAAAAACAGTGCGAATAGAGCTCGCCAAGCTGAGGGAATTGCTGATAAACCGCTTGTAGCTGGTGGCTTAAATACCATTCGTGAGGTTCTAAATCTCTTACTGGCCAACTGGGCAATGACGTGACCTGAGCAACTCGCAGGCCATCAAATTCGCTCACTACTGACTCTATTTTAAAGCGCTCCATTCCCATCACGGTTAATCCTAACATCCCATTGTCGAGCGCTTCAAAATCAACAATCTTAACCAACATCCCAAATTTAGATAACTGATTTGCTTTATTGCCTTTTTTGTTATCAATCAAACAAATCCCAAATGTAGAGTCAGACTGGCTGGATTGAGTGACCATCCTCTTATACCTTGATTCAAAGATCCGTAGCTTCATTTTCCCTTCTGGTAAAACGATTGAAGCTAAAGGAAACAGCATCAATTTCTTCATCATTCATCACTCTTCATCATACCCGTCAATAAATACGTTGAAGATTACAAAACGATCACTAACTAAAAATGTTGGTTTATCGATTTGCATAAAACAATACCAAAGCAAACGTTTAAGTGATTAAAATCACATTAAAGATGCAAGCGAACGAAATATTAATTTAGTTCCGAGCAAATATTCATTAACGTGACCGTAGTCACTAAGTTTGTTCACTTTTGCATTCGCAATCACTTTTAATTGAGATTTTTATCGTTATTATTCGGGCCAATTGAACGCACATCAGAAATATACGTGTGCTGAATTATGACAAAACATAGAGAGTCCCCCTTATGCGTAAATCACTTCTAGCTCTAGGCCTAATGGCTGCAACTTCTGCTCCAGTTATGGCCGCTGACTATTCAGATGGCGACATCCATAAAAACGATTACAAATGGATGCAATTTAACCTAATGGCTGCAATCGATGAATTACCAGGTGAGTCATCGCATGATTACCTAGAGATGGAATTTGGCGGCCGCTCAGGGATTTTTGATCTGTACGGTTACGTTGATATCTTTAACCTGCTAAGCAACCCAAGCAGTGATAAAGAAGGCGCCGAAAAAATCTTTATGAAATTTGCACCTCGTATGTCACTAGATGCACTTACAGGTAAAGATTTGTCTTTCGGGCCAGTGCAAGAGTTGTATGTCTCTACGCTAATGGAATGGGGTGGTAAGTCTGGCGTTAACACTCAAAAAGTGGGCCTTGGCTCTGATGTGAATGTGCCTTGGTTCGGTAAAGTTGGTTTAAACCTGTACGGTACTTACGATTCAAATAAGAAAGATTGGAATGGTTTCCAAATCTCAACCAACTGGTTCAAGCCTTTCTACTTCTTTGAAAACGGCTCATTTATCTCTTACCAAGGTTACATCGATTACCAATTTGGTATGGAAACAGACAAAGGATACGCAACATCTAGCAATGGCGGCGCTATGTTTAACGGTATCTACTGGCACTCAGACCGCTTTGCTGTGGGTTACGGCCTAAAAGGCTACAAAGATATCTACGGTATCAAAGATACTGATGGATTCAAATCAACTGGCTTTGGTCACTACCTAGCTGTGACTTACAAGTTCTAATCGAACCTAAGTTTTTGGCTAAATGGCGCTCTCAAGCGCCATTTTTATTGCTTTCCATTTCTACCTCATTATCCTTGGCGCAAAGTTAACAATGGAGAGGTGTTATGAATATCGTCGTGCTTGGGCCGGGCGCGGTTGGGTTGCTTTGGGCGACAAAGCTGCATGCTGCTGGACACCGCGTTTCATTATGGGGCAGACAACCTCAATCTTCACTTTCCATTGCTTTAGATAAACAGGCGTCTATTACCCTGCCCTGCAATGATCACAGCGCGCTCTGCCATGCTGATCTCTTACTGATTACCGTTAAGGCTTGGCAAGTCGAGCAGGCGCTCACTCCGCTGCTAAATACTCTAAATCGTGACACCATTTTGCTATTTATGCACAACGGCATGGGCGCGCTTGATTCGATGCAAGATCCACTGAATGACTTTCCTATTGTGCTTTCAACCACCACGCACGGTGCACTCAAGCCGTCAATGAACCAAGTGTTGCATACTGGCAAAGGCGTAACTCAATTAGGGGCTTACAACGCCCAAGGCAAGCAGTGTCAATTTCTAGTGGATGTACTTCAGCATGCATTGCCAGACGTAATGTGGAATAACACGATTGAAGAAGCACTGTGGCATAAGCTTGCAATTAACTGCACGATTAACCCGCTCACCGCGTTAGAGCAATGTCGCAATGGTGAGTTAGCCGATGAACGCTTCCAACGGCCGCTGGAAAATATTGTTGCAGAAGTCGCCGATGTCATGAGCGCTGAAGGCTTTGCGATCACTCAATCATCACTGCTTGCTAAGGTTAAGCAGGTGATTCAAGCCACAGCAGAGAATTATTCGTCAATGCATCAAGATATTTTCTATCAACGTAAGACTGAGATAGACTTTATTACGGGCTATTTACTGAAGAAAGCAGAGCAACATCAGCTCGCAACACCAGAAAATAGTAAGCTATATCACGCCATTCAACAGATAGAACACCGCTGGAAAAGCCAATGAGTAAACGAATTTTAGTCCCGATAGCAACGGGCTGCGAAGAGATGGAAGCGATCACCGTGATTGATATGATGGTCAGAGCTGGCTATCAAGTCGTGGTTGCCAGTGCTAATCTCGACGGGCAATTGATGATGAAAGCCTCACGCGGAGTGACATTAACCGCAGACTGTAAACTGCAGGATGTGATCGATGAAGAGTTTGACGTGATTGCGCTGCCCGGTGGCGTTGGAGGCGCTGAGATCTTTCGTGACAATCCAGTGCTAATCGAAATGCTCAAGCAACAGCATAACCATGGTCGATGGTTGGCGGCTATTTGTGCCACGCCAGCCTTAGTTTTGCAACATCATCAGCTTTTCCCGCAAGCGATCATGACAGGGCACCCGGCTTTTCGCGATCATATCCCCACTGATTTATGGCGAGATCAACGCGTAACCATCGATACAAACCATCAATTAATCACCAGCCAAGGGCCGGGAACAGCACTTGAGTTCGCGATGGAGATCATCATATCACTCTCAGGTAAAGCACACGCATGGTCAGTTGCACAGCCAATGGTGACACAGGCAGCATTGAATTATCACAAGTTAGGTGAGCAATAATGTTTGACGTGCAGACCATTCGCGACCAATTCCCCGCGCTCAATCAAGCCGTGGATGGCGAGACTCTGATTTATCTAGACAGCGCCGCTACCACGCAAAAGCCGCAAGTGGTGATAGATGCCATTAGCCATTACTACAGTACGCAAAATGCCAATGTACATCGTGGTAGCCATCGCTTAACGGCCAAAGCGACCAGCGATTTTGAAGCGGCGCGTGACGCTATGGCTCAATTTATTGGCGCATCATCTCGCAAAGAGATTATTTGGACTCGCGGAGCGACCGAAGCGATCAACCTGATCGCGCAGACTTACGCACGTAATACATTGCAAGCCGGTGATGAGATTCTGGTCAGTGAAATGGAACACCACGCCAATATAGTGCCTTGGCAAATCGTCGCGGCTCAAACCGGAGCAAGCGTCGTCAAAGTCCCCATCACGCCAGAGTGCCACTTTGATCTTGAGGCTTTTCAAACACGATTATCGAGTAAAACCAAAATTGTCGCCCTAGCCCATACCACCAACGTAACGGGTACGCGCCAACCGATTGAAACTGTGATTAAACTAGCGCACCAAGTCGGCGCGGTGGTCGTGATTGATGGCGCGCAAGGAATTGTGCATGAAACTGTCAACGTGCGCGAACTCGACGCCGACTTTTATCTCTTTTCTGGGCACAAGCTTTACGCTCCCGCTGGCATTGGCGTTCTGTACGGAAAATTAGCGCTGCTTGAAACAATGCCTCCATGGCATGGCGGCGGCAAGATGGTAGAAAAAGTGTCGTTTGAAGGCACAACATTTGCCGAACTGCCGGGGAAATTTGAAGCAGGCACACCGAATGTCGCAGGAGCGATAGCCCTTGCCAAAGCAATCGAATGGTTACAAAACTGCAATCGGACGACCGTAGAAACTCACCTGCATAGATTGCAAGCACGTACTTATCAAGCCCTGCAACAGCTCGATGATATTCGCGTAATCGGCTATCAACCGAATGCCAGTATTCTCAGTTTTGTGATGGATGGCGTTCATCATCAAGACATAGCCACCTTACTCGATCAGCAAGGCATCGCGGTTCGCTCTGGCCATCACTGCGCTCACCCATTAATGGATGCGCTCGGATTAACTGGCACCGTGAGAATTTCGTTTGGTATTTACAATACCGAACAAGAGGTTGAACAGTTGATCGCCGCCATCACTAAAGCGGTTGATATGCTGTAATAATTCCCCCTTTCATCAAAAGGGGGAGATGCTCAGCTTGGATCGATATTTTTTATCTTATCGACAATGGCTTTAAGGCCATTACCACGTGAAGGACTTAAATGGGCAATCAAGCCTATTTTTTCAAAATAAGCATCCACATCAAACGCTTGAATTTGTGCGTAGGTCTTGCCGTTGTACGCAGCAAGGACTAAAGCAATTAAACCACGCACAATCCGCGCATCCGAATCGGCACAGAAAGACCATATTCCTTGGTGCTCCTGCCCCACTAACCATACTTGACTCTCGCAGCCTGCAACACTGACTTGCTGCGATTTCAAAGCATCAGGCATCGTGGGCAATAACTTCCCCCACTGGATCACTTGTCGATAGCGATCTTCCCAGCCAGTAAAATTTTGCATGGTCGCCACAATGTCATCAGCGCTAATCTCACGATCAAAGGGGGAGGCAGGAAAAGGAGTCATTAACGTTACACCTTATGTTTCTGAATTAACTTTTCAACAATGCGCGCTACGGCAACAAAACCAAAGGTTGCGGTAACAACCGTCGCAGCGCCAAATCCGCTGGCGCAATCCATCCGCTTTGGCCCTTCTGCGGTTGATTTCACCGCGCACACACTGCCATCGGCTTGCGGATATTTGAGCTGCTCTGTCGAGAACACGCAATCAATACCAAACTTACGCGCAGGGTTTACAGGGAAATTATGGCGATGACGAAGCGTATCTTTGAGTTTTTTTGCCAATGGGTCTTGAATCGTTTTGGTTAAATCCGCGACCTTGATTTGAGTTGGATCAACTTGACCACCCGCACCACCGACGGTAATCACTTTAATTTTATTGCTACGGCAATAAGCCAGTAGTGAAGCTTTCGCTTTTAAACTGTCTATCGCATCAAGCACGTAATCGAACGTTTGACTCAAATAGCGGTGCTGGTTATCTGGCGTGATAAAGTCATCAATTAAGTGCACCACACACTCAGGGTTGATGAGCTTGACCCGCTCGGCCATCACTTCAATCTTACTTTGCCCAACCGTACCGCTCATCGCATGGATTTGACGGTTGATGTTGGTGACGCACACATCGTCCATATCAATCAGCGTTAACTCGCCAATGCCGGTGCGCGCCAATGCTTCGACTGCCCACGAGCCAACGCCACCGATACCAATCACACACACATGCGCAGCACGCAGTATTTCAACCTCACGATTTCCATAAAGGCGACGAGTGCCTCCGAAGCGTTGGTTGTAGCTATCTGAAGCGGGGGTATCGAGTTCACGCATAATTAAAAGTCCGATTGAAAGCGATAGAAAAATAAAGAGTGCGATTTATACGCACTCTTTATTTAAAAGTCTAGGTCGAAACCTGTGTCACTATTGTAGCTTTTCAGGCGGCAATGCCCAAGGCGCTTGTGTGGCTGAGTTTTCTAACCCCAGTTTCCAAACGCGACCAAAATGTTTGTAATGCCCAGCTTCCGTTCCGGCGCGCTCGCCCATGCCATGGTACAGATCGAGGTGGTTATCTTTTACCGCGCCGCCCGTATCTAGCACAATCAACATTCTCAACTGATGAGCGCCACTCCATGTACCATCTGCATTGAGCAGCGGCACTTCTGCTAAAATAGGTGTGCCCATTGGAAAGATGGAACGATCTCCGGCCACCGATGCCATCGGCAGGAGTGGAATACCAGCAGAGCCAGTGACAGGGGCTGCCGCTTTGGGCGCAAAAAAGACATAGGAAGGATTTTGCTCTAGCAGCTCTCTCACCGTCGGTTCATCATTGGCTAGCACCCATTCCTTGATCGCTTTGAGTGACATTTTCTCTCGTGTCACTTCACCTCGTTCAATCAAGACTTTGCCAATACTGATGTAGGCTTTGTTATTCTTACCTGCGTAAGCGAAGTACTCAAGCGTATCGTCATCTTCAAAATGCACAAAACCACTGCCTTGCACCTCCATAATGAAAGGGTCAATCAGGTTCGCCGCATAACCTAACTCAAGCCCTTTTTCAGCTAACGCACCATCATAAATTTGCGCACGCGTTGGGCAATCGGCCGAACATTCAGGCAAACCAAATACGGGATATTTGAATATTTCATCCGGTTGATGGCGAAGCTCCATCACCGGAGAAAAATAGCCAGTGAAAAGCACATTACCTTTTTTATCGCCACCACCAAGCTGCGCCGCTTGTATTCCAAAATTCGCCAAATCTTGTGGATCACCACTTTGCAAAATCCATTCACTGATCTGTTGATACAAAGGTTGATAAATCGCTGCCATCGACGCCGAGCGAGTCACCACTTGTTCGCTCTGTTTGGAAAATTGCGTAAAGTCACGTGGCGTATTGGACTGCACCGTGTCTACTTTGTTGAGCGCTTTAGAGAAATCACCATCCAAATATTGCTGAGCACGGTCGGTCGGTTGAGCACAACCAAACAGCAGCAGTACTGCCGCAAGAGGAAAAATTTGCTTAATCACAGAAGTTATCCGTTATTTGAGTTGCTAAAAGCATGACAAACTCGCGCCTAAACCGCAATCAGCGAATTGTTAACGGAGGTTTTTTTGGTATTTTCCTGACAATCGGAAGGTTGGATTGTAGTGCGACGACGACATTTGTGTCATTTCGGTATTGTTATCATCACGCATTTTGTAACGATAGCTCGTATCACCAATCTGGTATTCTAAAAAATGACCATCAAACTCAAATGAAGTGGTGAGTACTCGGCCACTACTGATCACGCCTGCTTTCCCCAATTCAATTCGTTTGGCTGAATAAGGGGCAACATACTGCTCAACCCAAACCCCATACACCTCATCTTTTGGCGAAAAATAGTTTTCCAACCGAGTAAAGAGATCACCGTATAGCGACGCTACGGAAAACAAGCCAATCATCACAACCAGCATCAAGCCTCGTTCAATGTACTTACGTCTTCGCAAGTTTGTGAACTGAGGCGTAGCCGTAAGGCCTACGTTTTTTGTCATTTTCATGCGACTCAACTCGTTGGTTTTGGCCATATTTCGCCTTTATTGGCAAGCAGTCTAACGTGTCCTAAATCAGAGATAAAATCGGCGATTGAATAATTGCACCAAACTCAAAAAACCACTTGCCGACACGTGAATAAAAAGTCATTATTTGAACATATTTAAACACCAAGGTGCTCTCAGAGTGAAAATTCGCAGTACAGCTCTCGTTAAAGGATTTAGACAATCTGCTCCCTATGTTAACGCTCACCGTGGTAAAACCATGGTGATCATGCTCGGCGGTGAAGCGATTGCCGATAAAAATTTCGCTAATATCATCAGCGATCTCGCACTGCTGCATAGCCTTGGTGTCAAAATTGTTTTGGTGCACGGTGCTCGCCCACAAATCAATCAAATTCTGGCGACACATCATTGCTCCACTCCTTATCACAAAGGCATTCGGGTCACTGATGAGGAAGCGCTCAGCTTAGTCATGCAAGCCGCGGGGCAGCTCCAACTCGCTATCACAGCACGCCTTTCAATGAGCTTAAATAACACGCCAATGGCAGGAACTCAGCTCAATATCGTTAGTGGTAATTTTGTTATCTCTCAACCATTAGGTATAGATGATGGTGTCGATTATTGCCACAGTGGCCGCATTCGCCGTATTGATATTGAAGGCATCAACCGTATGCTTGACCAAGGTTCGATCGTGCTACTGGGGCCTATTGCGAGTTCCGTCACTGGCGAATGTTTTAATTTGCTCTCTGAAGAAGTAGCCACACAAGTCGCAATACGCCTAAAAGCAGATAAGCTGATCGGTTTTTGCTCAGAGCAAGGCATTATCGATGAGCAAGGCAACGCAATTGCTGAACTGTTCCCATCTGATGTTGAACGGATAATGCAGCGTATTGAAGCAGATACCGACCAAGTTCAGGATAATAGCTCAGGTACCTCACGCTTTCTGCGAGCCGCCGTTTCAGCGTGCCGCGCAGGTGTGCCACGTAGTCACTTAGTCAGTTACAAACAAGATGGTGCTTTGATCCAAGAGTTGTTCTCTTTTGACGGGATCGGTACTCAGATTGTCATGGCAAGTGCCGAACAAGTCCGTCAGGCACAGATCGATGATATCGGCGGAATTTTCGATTTAATCCGCCCGTTAGAAGAACAAGGAATATTAGTACGGCGTTCACGTGAGCAGTTAGAGCAAGAGATCCACAAATTCACGATTATTGATAAAGATGGCTTATTGATTGGTTGCGCCGCGCTTTACCCTTACCCAGAAGAGGGCATGGCAGAAATGGCGTGTGTCGCTATTCACCAGGAGTATCGGGACGGCAACCGCGGTTTATTGTTACTCAATCACATGAAGCAACAAGCAAAATCGATGCGTTTAGATCGCCTCTTTGTTTTGACAACGCACAGTTTGCATTGGTTTAGAGAACAAGGTTTTTATGAAGTCGGTGTGGAATCGTTACCGATAACTAAACAGAGTTTGTACAACTATCAACGCCGTTCAAAAATTTTAGTACTGACGCTCTAACGTCAGGATATTGTATTTATTCGTTAAGTTATGGTGAATAGTTTATCTTTGTTCAAGTGCAAACGTTTTCATTATTTTGTATACAAAATAAGCGCTTTATTTAACTTAATATTATGTGTAGAATCCGCCGACATCATTAATGATGTACATTTAATGAACAACACAGGAACTTGGCTTTATACCGATTGGTCAGATACCAGTAGGTCGGCTTGCACGGATTGCTTTTACTACGACACGTACTTAAGAGCAAAAATTCTATGAAAACTGTTATTTGTAACTCACTTCAAAGCTTTTGGGATATGGCTGATAACCAATTCCTTGAAGGCCAACATGTGCATTGCGTATTTCCCGTTAACGACAAGCTACGAGTCTTTATACTCAGCTCGCAAGATCGTTATAAAATCAGAAACATCTCTTTTACTCATGCTTTCGCATAGCAGCACACCAAATCATTAATTGAGCTTCCCCTAAACAACGGAATGAATTCAACATACCATGTAAACTTCAAACTGTGTGGGGACTGCTCAAACTCGTTTATTCCAGTTGCTGATTTACGCTAGTCTCTTGTCTAATCTCGTAACTAAGCCGCTGGCTCGCTGCGTTTTTATCTTGAGCCCTCGTTTCATCGTTCCCATGTCAGCAAAAAGCATCAACTGCTTCTTGGCGCGCGTAATGCCAGTATAGATAAGCTCTCTGGTCAATATCGGGCTAAAATCAGGCGGTAAAATCATCAGTGTTAGATCAAACTCACTGCCTTGTGATTTATGGATGGTCATCGCATAGGCTGTTTCGTGCTCTGGTACGCGGCTTGGTAAAATAGCTTTCACGCTGCCATCTGGCAGCTCAAAATACACTTTCAAACGCGGTTCTTGCTCGCTCGTATCAAGCATGCATATGCCGATATCACCATTATACAAACCCAGCCCATGATCGTTACGCGCCACCATCACGGGTCGGCCGTGATACCAAATCTCATCTTGAGTATTGATCAACTTACGTGCGACCAGCGCACGTTCAATACGTTGATTCAAACCACTTACCCCAAAATCCCCTTCACGAATAGCGCAAAGCAAACGGCATTGATTAAAGCAATCCAATACGGCTTTGGCTTTTTGGGCTTGAGTTTCCGCAGTATAAGCACCAGAACTCTCGATGCGCGTGAGATAACGGCCATACTCCTTAACTAAGGTTTTCAGCATTAGGTTATAGCTTTCACTGCTGAGTGAGTGGTGCGTAATATCAGCATAATTACGTTTTAACACCTCATCCACCATAGCCACTTGCCCAGCATTGATCGCTTTTGCTAATTGACCGATGCCTGATCGGACATCAAAGCGGTAGCTTTTTTGCAGCATGCATAAACTGTCTGAAATCGGGGTTGCGTTAGGGTGTGAATGAGTAATCAAGGTTTGATAACCCGTTAACTTGGCTAAGTGTTCGCTGTGCGCTCGGCTGTAGCCTAAGATCAAAAATGAACAAATGTCCCCCAGCACAGCGCCCGCTTCGACTGACGCAAGTTGGTCTTTATCACCCAGTAAAATCAAGCGCGCGTGTTTGGGTAATGCCTCGATTAACTTGACCATCATAGGTAAATCGACCATCGATGCTTCATCAACCACCAATATATCCAAATGCAGCGGGTTACGCTGATGGTGACGAAACTCAACACTGTTAGGTATGACGCCCAATAAACGGTGAAGAGTGCTCGACTCGGTGGGAATCGCCGCTTTCAACGCCGGCTCAACCGCCAGTTCAGCCACCGCTTTACCGATCGATTCCGTTAAACGTGCCGCAGCTTTACCCGTTGGTGCGACCAATTTAATGGTGGGCGTCTCACCTTGCTGTTGGGCTTGGGTAATCAAAGCGGCTAGTAATTTGGTAACCGTGGTGGTTTTCCCGGTTCCAGGCCCACCAGAAATAACGGCAAAGCGGCGTGTCAGTGCCACTGCCGCTGCGACTTTTTGCCAGTTGATGCAAACGCTTTGCGGGATCAGCGTCTCTAATGCTTCGAGTTCTTTCACCGTACGTGCTTGGCTAATGACTTGATCAATCTCATTCCAATCAAGTTCATCGGCGTTGACCACATCCAGAAAATCACACACTTGTTGCTGGCGTGCTGATGCATTGGCTGTCTCTGGCAATTGGCGAAGCGCATGGAGCAGAAAGTGGTATTGACGCGCAAACAGTGTATCGAGCAGCAATTTTAGCTTTTGGACATCAGTAGGCTTTAGGCTCATGGGTGTCCCAAAGCTGATTAAACGCTGTGCTAAGGTAACTTCATAATGCCAATAACGGTGTAGATATAAACGTTGCCCATCAAACATTAAAGGCACCGCTTCCCCTTGTTGTCCGACTAAGTCTGAACGGTTGAGTAGCCAAGGCCAATCAATCGCCAATAGGTGCTGATTGACCGCCAATGCTGCCTCACCAAACAAGCCTAACTTAGCCGCGAGATCAACACCCTGCGCCGTTGAAGCATCCACTAAAGGTAAGCAGATATGTCCCTTGGCCAATTCAGCACTGACCACCGCGGCAATAAATCCGAGCGCTTGGCTATGTTCAGCGCCAAGTTGCTGCTGGCTTTTTTGTTCGATAAAAAGCGCGAATTGGTAATCTAACTGACGCATAGTGCCTTTTTCCGCTAACTGCTTAAGCGTTGTCATTAGCGTACTGCTCATAAATCTAACTCCATTTGCCCTGCATCGGTCGCGCGAGTATCTACGGTTTCTCCATCAATCAATCTGTCCATCTCATCAAGCAGTTCAAAGCTCGGTTTGGTTGAGAAAATCCCATGCTCAGACTCGCCATCCATGCCGCGCAAAAAGAGATAATAGACTCCGCCAAAATGGCGATGGTAGTCATAGTTTGCTAGACGACTGCGTAAGAATCGATGCAGCGCCAATGCGTAGAGTTGATATTGTAAATCATAGCGATGCTCTGCCATCGCCGCTTTCAAACGCTCGCCATGATAGGCGCTCACATCATCCCCCAAATGATTCGACTTCCAGTCCAGCACGTAATACTTTCCTTGATGCTCAAACAGCAAATCAATAAAGCCCTTCAGCATGCCCTGCACAGTGTAAAAACCAAGATCTCCGGCTTTGGCCGACAGTGGATCATGGCGTTGAATGACACGGTTCAATGCAGGAGCGCTCAGTACTTCTATCGGTAATAGAAATTCCATTTCAACCAAGCGCTGAGTGGCGGTTTTTTGGTTCAAACGCAACGTTTTGCCATCTAAAGGTGTCTGTAACACGGTATCGACCAGCGTTTGTAATACTGGTAACCATTCAATATCGATTTGTTCTCGCACCAGTAAATCAAGTATCACTTTTTGGTTAGCATCGCTGCTAGCAGGCTCAGTAAACTCTACCTCTTCAAAGAGAGAATGCAAAAAAGTACCGGGCGTTGCACCGCGTGGAAAAGTGAAAATGGAACGTTCTGGCTCAACCAGTAAAGCTTCCGCTTGCTCATCAGCAGAGTCGATATCAAAGCCTGAGACTTCTAAACTCGCGTCGTGGCTAGCGTGTTTCACACCTTGTTTTACCAACCCAGAATAGCTGGTCATTCGCCAAAAACGGTCAATCTGCGCTTGCAGTGTTTTGGCACTCAATACCGGCGTCTCGACGCTCAACGCTTTAAACGGCTCTGGTTGCTCTGCTGGTGGCTCAGAGACACGAATGGATTGATTGGATTGAGCGTGCAACGCAGCGTTAAGATCGGCAATGCCTGCGGCTTGACCATTTTGCAGTAGATAGCCAATGGCACTTAAATGCACACCGGTTGGCTCTTTGGTGGAGCGGCCATTACGCAGCGGCGCAATGCCGATAAAACAGCCATACACAGCACGAGTCAGCGCTACATAAATCAAGCGCAGATCTTCCGCAAGTCGCTCTTTATCTGCTTGCTTGAGAGAAGCTTCACTGGCGGTAATATCCAGCACAGTTTCCTCATTCACGGCATCATGATATTTGCCTTCACTTGCTTCACGGTAGCTAACCACAAACGGCAGAAACACTAAGTCGTATTCCAAACCTTTCGATTTGTGAATAGTGACGATCTGCACTAGGTTGCGTTCGGATTCCAAGCGTTGAATTTGATCATCACGGCCCCCTAGGCCATGCTCGGCGTCACTGATAGCTTGTGCCAGCCAGCGCAGCAAACCGTGATCGCTATCAATCTCTTGTCGCGCTTGCTGTAGTAGCTCACCGATGTGCATAAAATCGGTCAGTGAGCGCTCACCTTGCGGCTCTTCCAACCAACGTTCAGCGACGTGACGTTTACTCATCACACTGCGCAACATAGGAAGCACGCCGCGCTCAAGCCACAATTGGCGATATTGTTTAAATTCGTTAACCGCGTTTTCCCATACCGATTCGTCGTTGTTTAAATCATCCAAGCTGGCAGCATCTAACGCGAAAAGTGGTGAGGCCAAACAGGCCCGCAAGGCGCGATCATGTTCAGGAGTCAGTACTGCTTGCAATAGACGCTGTACATCTTGTGCTACCTCGCTGCTAAAAACACTATCGCGGTTCGAGAGATAAACACTGGCAATGCCTTGCGTGGCGAGCGCCTCTTTCACCATACGACCTTCATTACCCGTCCGTACTAAGACTGCGATGTCACCGGCTTGCACGCTCTTTTGCCCTTTAGCAGTATCAAAGTACGCTTGTTGATGCTGCGCGGCGCTCAAAATTGTCTGAATTTGGCTGGCGCACGCTTTGGCCATGCATTGCAGGTATTCGCCTTTTGGCAACGGGCTGTCTTGCGCTTCTTGCAGCCAATAGGTGAGCGCAGGTTGTACGGTTCCGTTAAGCCACCATTGACGCTGCTGCGCATTTGGGCTGGCTTCAACGGGTAAAAAGGGAATGTCTTGGTCGTAGATAAAAGCACTATCAGGCGTACTAAAAATCTGATTGACGGCATTGACCATATTCGCGCTAGAACGCCAGTTGGTCCCCAAGGTGTAGTGTGCGCTCACCTGTTTACGCGCTTTGATGTAGGTAAAAATGTCTGCACCACGAAACGCGTAAATCGCTTGTTTGGGGTCGCCAATCATAAACAAACCGCATTCAGCCTTAGGCAGATAAATACGGCTAAAAATACTGTATTGCAGTGGATCGGTATCTTGGAATTCATCGATCATCGCAACGGGGTAAAGGCTGCGAATCCGCTCAGTCAGTATGCCCAGCTCATCATTATCTATCGCGGCAGAAAGCTGAGTGAGCAAATCATCAAACGATAACCACTGCTTTTGTGCTTTCGCTTTGGCAAGCATGGCTCGGCAATGAGTAATAGCGTGCGCCAGCAGCGGCGCTTCTAAGCTGATGGGTTGTTGCAAAAAGAGCTCAATGGTCGTGAACAGCGCATGTTGCGGGGGTTGACCTTTTTTCGACTTAGCTTCCAACGCGCTTTGTGCAAACTCTTGTAATTCACTCGGTAGGTTCAATTCATGCTGTGGGTTGCTTGCCCACAACGCTAACCCTTCTAGCCGTTTCAGTAACGCTTTCTTGGTTGCTGCATGCAAATCTGAAGCTTCAATGCACGGCGGTAAATCATCGCATGAATCAAGCCACTGCTTTTTTAACGACTCTATGCGTGACAGGCACGATTGATAAAGCGCGCTTAAATCGCCACTCATCGCTTCAACAGAGAGCGTTAGCGCCGAGCCAGTTAAATAGCCACTGATTTTTTCAAGCAGCGCCGCTGGTGATGACCATAAACGGCGCACTTCCGCAGCAAGCTGAATCGACAACGGATAGAACTGACGACGCCAATAATCCGCGACCACTTGCGCTTTTAGATGACTTTCATCGGTCACAAATTCGTTATTAAAACGGCTTCCCGATTCAAACGCATTTTGGGTGAGCATACGCTGGCAAAAACCGTGAATGGTATAGACTGCCGCTTCATCCATCTGCCGTTCCGCTTGCAGTAATATTTGCGCCGCTTGCTTGTGATGACGGGTTTGCTCAAGTAGCGGTTTGATAACAGGGTCATCACTGAAACCGCGCGAAAAAGCGATACGCGCCTCATGAATGCGCCGCCGAATACGGTCGCGAAGCTCAGCAGTGGCAGCTTCAGTAAAAGTAACCACTAGAATTTGATCGACCGTCAGTGGCACTTGATGACGTGACTTTGCATCACCATGCCCAAGTAACAGGCGCAAATACAAACCTGCAATGGTGAAGGTTTTACCTGTGCCCGCCGACGCTTCGATAAGCCTTGCACCGTGCAGCGGGAACGTAAGGGTATTTAATGGTGTTGTGACCGTAGCCGGGGTCATACTCATAAACAGTTAGCCTTTGAATACGCAAGCGAATGTGATCGCGCTTGAATAATGGTATGAATAATCAAAATAAGTTTATAAATTAAGACGTTGTGAGATCTTTCTCACGGTTCGCCAAACGGGCAGCCTTTACTATCCGCGCCACGTGTTTCGTCAATCTCACGATGATGCGAACCAACCAAATCATGGTCCCTCTGACCTGTGGCCGTACAGAAAACGCCCTACACAATAATGATTGACTGGCGGCCACTTTACTTTCCAAGCAGTTATCCATCGCTAAACATCCTGCGCTACTTGAACCCACAATCGTGGTCCTTGCATCACCAACGTGGCCAATAAACGCACCTGCTCAGCTAAGGCTTCATTCCACTGCGGCCAAATCCGCGCGATGTAAACATTGCTTCCTTCACCGTGGCTCATGTAACTTTCATTAAAGCTATCAGCCATTTTCTTGAGCGATTTATCGCGATCATCAACCCATTGACCACGGCTGAAGCCAGCTTCCACACAGGCTAACGCGGTTTTTGGAAAGTAAGCGAGCGGCGCTGTCATACCTTGATAAAACAAACCCACCAGTTCTGCGAGCAACGCTTTGGCTTGTTTGGTATCGGGCATGGGCGGATAAATAAAATGCTGCACACCTTCTTTACGATCGTAGCCCATCAAATGAGTAGGTTGACTTTCGCCCATCGCCGCTAGTGAGAGATGATCAATCCACGCGGCTAAATAGTCCTGCGCGCGAATCGAACCACTGCGGTAGCGCACTAAACCGGATTGATAGCGCTTAGTCAGCCACCCCGTCAGTTGTACGTTTTTGCCTTCACCAAACAATTCAAATCGCAGATCGATCTCTTGGTCATCAAGTGGCGAATGGCATAAGAAAGCGATTCTTTGCGCCAATTCTTGTGCTTGCACGCGATTAGTTTCAAATTCCAAGGCTCCAAAAGCACCAATCGGTAACTTTCCTTGCGCGCGCTGCTGGTCAATGAATCTCTCAAGGGCATGCGGTGAATTGGGTTGATCAAGCAGCAACTCTAGCAGTTCATCGCGTAACTGGTAGCTCTCCAAGCCGTTTAAGGCAAAGGGTTCATCATCTTCCATTACCGGTAACGGAGGCTCGAACGTCACTTTAAGGCGACGGTTAAAGAAATATTGCACAGGCAAACGCCAAAACCGTTGCAGCTCAACCAGATCTAAACTGACAGGAAAGCTCGCCCCTTGTAAATAATCGCTTAGGGCGAGATTAAACTCACCACTGGCTCGCCCTTGCCGACTGGCGGCAGGTAGCCACTCTTTGGCATAGCTACCAGTTTTACTCAAAAAAGCATTAGGGCTAAAAGGCACCATGGCGTGAGTGGTCGTTAAAGCACAGGCTAAATTTTTGGCCGATTGATCGCTGCCAAGCGCTTCATCCCCGACCAAACAGTAATTTTGTTGGCAATACTCTAAAAGCTCAGAGACCAACACTGAAGGAACGCGTTCGGTATTATCTTGAATTGAGCGTCCGACGTAGCTGATGTACAAAGTTTGCTGCGCCGAGAGCATCGCTTCTAAGAACAAATAGCGGTCATCGTCACGCCGCGAGCGATCGCCAGCGCGGGTGCGACCGTTCATCAAATCAAACCCTTCGGCTGGCATAGTGCGCGGGTAAACGCCATCGTTCATTCCTAGTAAACAAACGGTTTTAAAAGGGATGGAACGCATTGGCATTAAAGTACAGAAATTGACTTGTCCCGCCAGAAAACGCTGGCTGATGCGCGTACCTGACAATTTGTTTTGCAAATATTGAGTAATAATACTTGGCGCAAGTGCTTGCTCATAACCGGCCTCGGCCAGTTGATCTTTTAACTGCGACAAGGTGTCACGAATCGACTTGAGTGCGAGCTCCCCTTCCAACTCAACCTTGAAAAAAGCGCCAAGCATCTCACCGATCAAGCGACGCCACTCGTCCACGCTTTGGGTCTGCGCTAACTGCTCGCGGTAATGGCTCACTTGCTGAATAAAGTGCGCTAATTTACCCGCCAATTCAGCGTTAATGCCTTGCACTTCATTATAAGGAGCGAGCGTCACTTCGCCTTGCGTAAATAAACCCGCTGAGGCAGGCATGGCATAACCAAGTAACATGCGCTCAACCCCGAATTGCCAAGTATTTTGCTCGGTCTGCGGCAACTCAAATTGTTGCGCGGTGCTAGCATTAAGCCCCCAGCGAATACCTGACTCTTCTACCCACAATTTGGCTTGCGCAAAGTCTTGCTCATTAAGCTCAAATTTTGCCATCATCGCCGGAGTTTCAAGCAGCTCTAATAACTCTGACGCTAGGCAGCGAGAATCGGGTAAATGCACTAATTGCATAAATGCCGCTAAGATCGGGCTCTCTTGATCTGCCGTACGGTCTGAAATGGAGTAAGGAATAAAGCGCTCACCCGGCGCGTTACCAAATACTGCCGCAATGGCTGGGCTGTAAGCATTGATGTCCGCCACCATCACAATAATATCGCGCGGTTTCAGTTCAGGGTCAGCATCAAACATTGCCAGCAATTGATCATGCAACACTTCCACTTCTCGCATCGGGCTATGGCAAGCATGAAGAGTGAGCGATGGATCATCCAAAGCAATCACTTGTTTGTGGTCGCTACTGTCCAGTTGACTATCATCTCGATGCTCTTGCAAATGTAAGATGTCGGCCTGCAACTGATGCAATAAGTTATCGCGTGGCAGATCAATAAAAAATTCGTGCTCTTCATTTTCCGTTTGGGAGAGTAAAAAAAGATTATCGCGCCCAAGTTTCCCCATCGAGGCTAATAACTCATTGCCAACCGCAGCTTCGGTATGCAATTCATCCACGAGGTTAGCTTCAATGTCGCCTTTAAGCGGCGAGCGTTGCCCTTCAAACTGAATCTCATCACCTTGTAAGGCGAACGTTTTACGTTGCTGACTGTGCAGTCTGGCGAGCGTTTTTCTATCTCGAAGATCGCCCCAATAATGCTGACAAGGGTTGGTAAACATCAAGTGAACATCAATCTGCTCGCCCAACGCTTTGAGTGCATCCATATAACGAGGCGGCAGTGACGAAATACCGAAAATAAACAAACGTTTAGGCAGTTTGGTTAAATCAACCGAGCCACGCGCAAGCTGATCAATAAAACTTTGATAGAGATTGGCACGATGGTAGTGCGACTGGCCTTGATCTAGCGTGTATTGATATAAGGCTTGCCATAATATCGGCTGCCATGGATGCTCATCACCAATCTCGCTCACATCATCGCCCGCCTCCCACTTGGCAATCCAGTCGGGGCGGTAGACTAAATAACCATCAAAAATATCGGCAATTTTCTCGGCCAACTGATAGAGCTTGGAATGGTCATCATCCTGTTCAAGATAACGCTGCAGAGGAGCAAAGGGGTCGAGCGTGAGCAAGGTTGGCAACAGATGCATCAGTTTCCACGTCATCGCTTCTTTGTTAAAAGCACTGCGCTTAGGCACATCAGGTAGCACTTTAGTGAACATGTCCCAGATAAAGGTCGCCGGTAGAGGAAACTCAAGGTTCGCCGCCACACCGAGCTCTTTCGCTAAGGCCATTTTGAGCCATTGCGACATCCCCGGGCTTTGCACCAAGATCTGCTCTTTCTCAAAGGGGTTGGCTAACGGCGCACTTTTGATCAAATGCACGAGTAGGATCTTTAAGGTATCGACTTTATTGGAATGGTAGACAGTAAACAAAATGCACTCACGCTTTTCTTGTCACAATAAGGACTGAGATTAGCATAAGTGCATTCTATACTTGAGAATTTTATGTTTTGAATTGCCTAAACTGCAGGCTATTTCATTTCACAGTTCAATGCGTGTTCATCTTGCTCTTCTAGCTCATTCATGCTGCTGAGTAGCACGCGATGAGGTTGATAGAAATTTAAGTAACGAATAGCAACATAACCCACCACAATAGTTGCCACAATCAACTCTAACCCAGCTAACCAATGCACTTGCTTTACATACTCAGCACTCACCCCAACGGTTTCCATCCAATGTGTGAGTTTAAATAGCGCCGTTGCACCAATCACCATTGGGAAGGTAAACGCTGCGTAGCCTGGGCTAAAAGGCAAGCGTAATAATTTAAAGAATGCTAAGTAGATAATCGTTGTCATTAACACGGCAATACCAAATAAAATGCCGATAATCACTGGCGATGGGTTAGCCGTGACAGTTAAGTAACCAGCCAATGAGAGGCTCGCTGGTGCCGCCAAAATAGCCATGGTTGGTTTTGCTGCATCTGGTACTTCATGTGTGAACATGAAACGGTAAATCATCATCGGCAGCATCACCGCATAAGCGACTAAACCGAACATCATGGTTGCATTTACGATTGGTGCAAGTGCTGGGTTTCCAGAAAATGCCACATCGGCCACAATAATACCCACAGGTGGAACGAACCAACTTGGCACCATGTGGTGAAGTTCAAAAGACTGCGCGCGATGGTACAAAAAACTGACCAAGAAGATGATGTGCAAACCCACAGCAAATAGCCATAACGCATCACCAGCCATTGGGTAAAAATGGCCTAATGAATTGGAAACCACCATTGTGCCCATCGCAAAAGTAGGCACAACACTGCCCACAACCGGATGAGCGAGATCTTGGCGTAATAAGTGGCCATGAAAGAGAAATTTAAACGCAAGAACCACCAGCAACACGCTGGCAATAACGGCCCCACTTAATTGTCCATAACCTTGTAATGGTGCAAAGTTTTCCCAACTCCAACCCAAGCTTGCGATGCCTAGAGCTAAACCCGCCATAGGGGTTGGCGCACCCATAACTTTCGCTTTTGCTGCTCGAATCATATTGACCTCTCATCAGAACTAACAAAGTAGTTGTTCAATGTCGCTATCATACGCTTGCCTTTTGTTCTGATATATCTAAATATATAGAACACACGTTCAGATTAATTAAACAAAATTATGGCTGCCAATATTTCTCTTAAGCAATTGAAAGTATTCACTTCAATTACGCAACACAAAACCTTGACCCAAGCTGCAGAGGCGCTGTTTTTGTCAAAAGCGGCCGTGAGCATGTCACTGTCTGAACTGGAAAAACAGCTTGGGCATGCGCTGTTCGATAGGGTCAATAACCGTTTAATCCTCAATCAAGAGGGACAAAAACTGTTGCCGCTCGCCGATGAACTGCTAAGCCGTGCGAGCAACATCAACCAACTGTTTGACAGTGAGCAAACCCTCGCAGGCCAATTGCGCATTGGTACCAGTGATACGATTGGCAACCATGTTGCGCCTTATCTACTCAGTCAATTTCGCCAGCAAACCCAACACATCTCGCAAAGTTTGTTTATTTCCAACTCGGCGCTGATTTGCCAAAAGTTGGTCGATTACGAACTGGATCTTGCGTTGATTGAAGGAAAAACACTGCACCCAGAGCTGATTTCAACGCCTTTTTCACACGATGAAATGTGTATTATTTGCGCACCCGAACATCCACTCACAATGATAAATCAGCTCACCCTAAATGATTTCGAACAGAGCCAATGGGTATTGCGCGAAGCGGGTTCTGGCTCGCGAGAGTTTTTCTTACGGGCTATCGCACCACGACTTGAGCAGTGGCATGAAGCCTTTGAATTGAATACCACTGAAGCCTTAATCAACAGTGTTTCGGCAGGGTTAGGTTTGGGTTGTTTATCCACCCTTGCTGCGCATTCAGCACTGCAAGATGGCCGGGTTAAAAGACTCGATGTTCCGCTGGACATGAAACGCCGTTTTTGGCTATTGGTGCATAAAGAAAAATACCAAAGCCCACTGCTCAAACACTTTATTGAATTTTGTTATCAATGGAACAAAGAGTAGCCATCCACCTCTCACTTTTTCCTGCTCACCTAGACTTCATGGTTTAAAAACTGTATAAACAGCCAGTAGAATTAATGACTAAGTTAGAGGATTAACCATGGCTGTAATCGTCAAGTACGTGGTGGAACGCAACGGAGAAGAAAAGATGACTTTTACCTCTAAAGCAGACGCTGACGCTTATGACAAAATGCTCGATATGGCAGATGAGCTTTTCGAACTGTTAGGGAAAAGTGAGTTGCTAGAAGATGAAGCCAAGCAAGAAGCTTTGGCGATGTTCTTAGCGCAAAATAAAGAAGAAGTGCTTTACGCACTTGGCGCAAAGCGCAAGCCTGCACCGGCTAAGCCTAAAAAAGCCAAAGCGGTAAAAGACGAAGCACCAGAAGAAGATGCAGCTTAAGGCGATTAAACGCTTAACTTAAGATAATAGAACGTGAAAAGACCGCTGCTTCGTCAGCGGTTTTGTATTTCTGTCTAAAGAAATACATCGCTAAAAAGACAAAAGGTATCGTTTTACGGACTTTCTCCCCTTTTGCCCTTTCCTACCCCTGCCTCACTCTTTATGATGCTTGATAAATCGAGTGCGCCGCAATGATGCTCAACCTACGCTGGCGAGCGCATCAATAGTGACAACATGGAGATATCAAAATGGCTTACTTTGCACTTGCCTTTGGCACGGCAACCAAAAACCGTGATGGAAAAATTATTGAAGCGTTTTTTCCAGCGCCAATTCTCAACCCAAGTGACGCACTAGTGAGCGAGCTTGCTCAAGTCTCTGGTTATGGCGAAGGCAACCAGTATCTCGACATCTCAACCGAGCAAAGCGCCCAACTCGCCGCGATATTTGCTCAACATGATCAGGCTAACAATGCCAGTTTTGCCGATAAAGCCGCTAATGCCTCACAACCACTGGTGCTGGTTATTTTAGCTTCCGACCAACAACCTCAATCAGTCGCTGAAGGCTTTTTGAAGCTACAACTGATTTCACACCGTTTAGTGAAACCACACGGTACTGTGCTTGATGGTATTTTTGGCCTGCTGCACAACATCGCATGGACCAATGAGGGTCCTATCGATCTACCTGAACTAGCGGATCGTCAAATTGAAGCTCGCCTTGCAGGCCGAGCTTTAACGGTAGATTGTGTCGATAAATTCCCGAAAATGGTTGATTACATTGTCCCAGCGGGCATCCGTATTGCGGATACCTCGCGCGTTCGCCTTGGCGCGCACGTGGGCGAAGGTACCACTGTGATGCATGAAGGTTTTATCAACTTCAACGCTGGTACAACAGGCGTGAGCATGGTTGAAGGGCGTATTTCTGCGGGTGTGGTTGTTGGTAATGGATCGGACATCGGCGGTGGCGCTTCTATCATGGGTACGCTTTCTGGCGGCGGTAAGGTCGTGGTCTCTATCGGTGAAAACTCACTGCTTGGCGCAAATGCAGGCTTAGGTTTCCCACTCGGCGATCGCTGCACAATAGAATCAGGTTTGTACGTAACTGCTGGCACTAAAGTGCGTATGCTCGATAACCAAGGCCAAGAAGTGGAGATCGTTAAAGCACGTGATTTAGCTGGTGTATCGGATCTACTTTTCCGTCGCAACTCGATCACTGGTCAAATTGAGTGTTTAGCCAATAAATCAGCCGTTGAACTGAACAGCATGCTGCACAGCCATAACTGATCCAGTTTTTCTGATAAAACGGCTTGGCGATGTGCCAAGCCTTTTTCTTTTGCGCGCTTTCTACTGCTAGGCTACTTTCTACTTTTTTATTTTGCTACTTCCACGTTACGGGCCAAACCGTTATCCCGGGTGGCCATCGACTCTCGGCGTAAATAACATCGTGCCGAATTTCCACACAAACAGAGTAAAAGCCAATATCCAGAGTGCGGCGCTGATATTCACCATCAAAAAGAGTTGTGCTGGGAAAAACGCCACACCGAGGCTGCGTACCAATGCCGACATCATCAAAGCCGCAAACGCAATACTCATTTTAGGCCCTTGATAAATCGCCCTGCCGGTATGCCCCATGGTCACGCGTGCAATCATCGATAAAATCAAGCCTGAGATGGCTCCAATGGCAAAGAGATGGATCAGGTTATGAGTGACATATACATCATCAATTAACCCGCGCAGTAATAAGCTCAAAGGAATGCAGGCATACGCAGCGTGCAGCGACCAAACCAGAGGCTCACTCAATGTTAGCCATGGTTTCCAACGCATCCAACGTACCCACTGCGCTAACCCAGCCAGTAACATGATAGGCTGACCAATCTGCACCATCGTCAGCGGGAAGAAACTCAAAATAAACAAGGCCGCAATGGGCGCATTGGCTAACCAATCGAGCCATACCCATGGCTGTGCTTTTTCAAAGTTAAAACGCCTTGCGCTGAAGAAAGGGATCACGCGTGCTCCCATGACTGATAGCAACAATGTGAACCACCACAACATCGCCTGCCATACCGCCGCCGAGCTAAAGGGCGGCATTCCTTTAATGGTGGCATAACTCGCAAAGTTCGCGCCGATCGCTAAAAGAAACAGCGGCACAAAAAAGAGATTTTTCCAGCCTTTCGCTTGCACTACTCGGCGGCCAATTTCATAGGCCGAAGCCGCCAAAAAAAGCGCTTCGACAGAAGAGATGACCCACAAAGGTGTCGGCGTCCACAATAAGATTCGAGGCGCTAGCCACAAGGCGACTAACACGGCTAAGCGATAATGTTTCGTGCCATTAATGCCAGTCCAGTTCTGTACGGCAGTCAATAGAAAACCGACCACAATTGCCATAGCAAAACCAAACAGCATTTCATGTACATGCCACCACAGCGCAGGAACTTGCAATGCCGATGGCTGACCGGTTTGAAACATCCAGACCCATAACGTCACCGCTAAAACGGCATATACGCTACCAAGTAGGAAAAAGGGACGAAAACCAAGGCGCAACCAAGCGGGTATGCGTTGTTCTACTTTTATATCGGTAATATTGAGCACTGTGACCTCTTACGGCGGTGGTGGATATCATGACAGACGACCAACACCACAAGCACAATTCAAGCCAATAAAAACACCCAATAAAAACAATAAAATAAGAAATATCACTCAAAAAAAAGAGTCATAACAACTCAAGAAAAAACAGTCATTATGACTCAACAAACTCATTTAAACTCTATCCTAACCAGTGGTTACACGCATAGCACTGCGGTTCGAGCTAATCACCACACAAGCCGTCTGTTTTTGTTTACCAAAACCGATGATTTGTGACAGCGCTTTTTTGCCGACCGGAATGAAAGCC
This sequence comes from Vibrio sp. V12_P9A6T4, assembly GCF_963874835.1. NCBI lineage: Bacteria > Pseudomonadati > Pseudomonadota > Gammaproteobacteria > Vibrionales > Vibrionaceae > Vibrio > Vibrio sp. V12_P9A6T4. The sequence goes on from NZ_CAWNJO010000033.1 coordinate 36,389, forward strand.
GAAGCCATCGCATCCGCTTCTGTTTCTGCATGTGGATCGTGAATAAAGAAGAATTTATCGCTCATACCACTGAGTACGATCCAATGCGGCTCTTTCTTACCATCGAAACGATAAGTGCTGATGAGTAGCAGCACACATGATCCTTCCGTCACCCACGCTTCCAGTTGCTCTTGACTCGGTGGTGCATCAATCATCGCCACATCTTGATGAGTAAGCTGCTCACAAAAATCAAGATGAACCAATTCGATAACTTGTTTTTTATTGGCATCTCGCACGCTATCAATAAAAGGCGTGCTTTTGGATTGGCTCCACAGCTCCACATGATAACCGCGTCGACTAGCAGCCAATGCTAACCCTTGACCACTGCACCCACCGTGCCCTGCCGCCATAAAAATCGTTGTTGCTTCTCGCCACAGTTGCAGCTCAGCGGTACGACTCGGCTCAAACGATTTAGACAAGCAAGAAAAGCTCATCAGCAAGCATGCCGCACCGCAAGTAAATGGCGTAGTCTGAACATAAAGTGGCATCGGTAATTGCACCTTAGGCCCTTGTGGCGACAAGCGTTTTTGCATCCGGCGTCCATTACACAAATCATCGTAATAATGGATAAGAAATTTCAGGGTTTTATAGCCCATTTTTTCATATAAATTTATCGCTGCCGTATTGTCTTCACGCACTTCTAATCGTAATGTAGTGGCACCTTGATCAAGAGCAGCACGCTCGCATTGCTCGACCAAATTTTGAGCAATCCTCCGGCCTCTGAAATCAGGTTTTACGGCAATCGAATACAACCTTGATAGCTGTGTACCTTGATGAAATAGTAGCAATGCATATCCAGCCAGCTCTGTGCCGGCATCGGCCACAAACAACACCGCTTGGTTGGAATGTAAAAAACGCTTCATTTGACGTGGAGAGATTTTATCTCCGTCAAACAGCTGTTGTTCTAACGCATTAAGAGCAGTGAGATCAGCACTTTTCGCAAGACGAAAGTCCATACGACGTCCTTAAGTGGTTGGCAAGATTGCGGCTCAATATTATTCCTATTGATTAAGGAAAAGAATAGCAATGGCAAACCTTTTGATCGTGACCGACCAGTCCAGTGACTGGCAACAATATTTCCCCTCAGAGCAAGTGGTAAGTGTAGACCAATACCTCAACAGTAATGGCACCCATACTCATCGCAGCCTGCAAGTGGTCAACCTGTGTCGCGATTATGGCTACATGAGCAGCGGCTATTACTGCTCGCTGATGGCAGAGGCACGCGGCCACCGCGTTATCCCTCGAGTGATGGCAATCAACGACATCAATCAACCCTTTTTACTCTCTTCTGGCTTATTGAAACTCAATAAACTGTGCGCCCAAACCGATTTTATACAGTGCAAAATTTATTTTGGCCGCACCGCAGAAAAAGGCTTGGATAAACTGGCTCGCCGCCTGTTTGAACAGTTTATGGTGCCCGTTATTGAGTTGGAAATGAACCGCGTTCAAGGGCAGTGGCAAATCAGCAAAATTGGCCCTTTCCCATTCCAAGATTTGAACGACCAAGAGCAAGATTTCTTCGTCGAATCATTAGAACTGTTTTCAACCAAAGTTTGGCGTAAACCGAAGCAAGAGAAAAAGTACCGTTACGATATTGCCATGCTGGTGGACGAAGAAGAGAAAATGCCACCTTCTGATCCCTCAGCATTAAAACGTTTTCGCCGCGCCGCAAACCGTTTAGGAGTCAACCTAGAAACCATTTCACCGGATGACTTATCGCGTTTGGGTGAATTTGATGGCTTGTTTATTCGCGCCACCACGAACATCAGTAATTACACTTACCGCTTTGCAAAAACGGCTGAGAAAATGGGCTTGGTGGTGATGGATGATTCTGAATCGATCATGAAATGCACCAATAAAGTGTTCTTAACTGAGTTGTTGCAACGCAACAAAGTGCCTGCGCCAAAAGGCGTGATTTTGCAAAGTTTTGATGAGCAATGGAAAAGCAATGTCATGCAGGAGTTGAGCTTTCCCATGGTATTAAAAATTCCAGATGGCGCATTTTCACGTGGCGTGGTCAAAGTACGCAACGAGCAAGAGCTGGAACGCGAAGCCGGCGCACTGTTTGAAAAAAGTGCTCTGATTTTGGCACAAGCCTTCATGCCAACTGACTTTGACTGGCGCATCGGTGTAATGAACCGCCAAGCCATCTTCGCCTGCAAATACATGATGAGCCGCGGCCACTGGCAAATTTATCAACATCACAACAGTGGCCGAGTCTCTTCTGGCGGCTTTGAAACCTTGGATTTAAAACAAGTACCTAAAAACGTGGTTGATGTTGCCTTAAAAGCGTCAAACCTTATCGGCAGTGGCCTGTACGGCGTTGACTTGAAAGAGATTGATGGCCAAGTTTATGTAATTGAAGTGAATGATAACCCTAGTATTGATCACCAAGTTGAGGATGCGTTTTTAGGCGATCTTCTTTACGATAGGATCATGACTGAGTTTCTGCGCCGTATTCAAATGCGCGGCTTCTGATCTCAATTGGTATAATCTACTGCTCCTCAATGCAGAGTCATTGAGGAGCAAGTTATAAGGATATTCATGGAATTTTTGATCGACCAGTGGCATTTTTCTGCATCCGCTCCGCAGCAAAAACTCAATAGTGCTTCACTGATTGAAGCCGGGAATTGGTATCACTGCCAACGCGATATTCCCGGTTTAAAAGAGTGGTTGCTGCAGTATCAGATCCCCACTTCAATTGTCGACAGCCTCTTAGCAGAGGACACTCGCCCACTGTTTGAGCAATACGATGATGATAACTTTTTACTGATTTTGCGTGGCGTCAACATGAACGACAACGCCAACCCAGAAGATATGTTGAGCGTTCGCATTCTCTATTTCAATGGCGCGCTATTTTCAACCCGAAAAATCCCGTCAAAAGCCGTCAATGTAATCCGTGACCTACTGCAGGCCGGGCAAGGCCCGCAAACCCTTTCAGATGTACTCGTGCAGATCATTGATGGTTTAAACAAAAACATCGATAACTACTTAAACAGCATTGAAGCGAAAATCACCCAATACGATAACGAAATTGAACTCAGTGACGAGCTGATGCAGACGCATAAAGCGCTGCTCAAAATCAAACGTTTTATCAAACCTCAGCAATACGCCATCGATGATTTCAGTGATTCCAAAGTATCGCTGGCAAATGATAAAAACTTGCGTCTGCGCCATAGCGTTAACACCATCACGCGCATTAATGAAACCCTCGATTTTTACCTTGGAGAGCTCGAACTGATCAAAGGGGAATTACGTCAATATCATGCAGAGAAGATGAACCAAAACACCTATTTATTCTCGGTGATTGCGGCGATCTTTCTACCAACAAGCTTTTTAACTGGCTTACTTGGGGTTAATGTCGGCGGTATTCCCGGCACTGAATCCCCCGTTGCTTTTGCTCTCTTTTGCATCGCACTGGTTGGTATTTTTGGTTTAGAGTTTTGGATTTTGCATCGGTTACGTTTTTTCAATAAGGAGTCGTAATTCACTGATGATGTATATTTTTGGTTATGGCAGCTTGATCAACTCCGCTTCTCGCCAGTTAACAGGGCAAACAGGAAGAGCTATTCCCGTGGTCGCGCATGGTTTAGTTCGTTACTGGGGAAAAATTGATGAGAGCTACATATTGTCACCTTTGGTGGTGAATGAAGGACAAGGGCAAGTCAACGGCGTACTGCTGGAGATCGATGAAACCGCTTTGGCAGAATTTGACCGTCGAGAGCGTGGTTATGAGCGAGTGCCCCTCAACGCTAATCAAATCGAGAGTGATGACGCTTTTAACCTCCAATGTCCGATTTGGGTTTATGTCAAAGAGGCACCAGAGCCTCCCTGCGAGCGAAGCCCTATCGTACAAACCTATGTCGATACCGTGCTGGCTGGTTGTTTAGAGTTTTCAGAAACCTTTGCGCGCCATTTTATTGAGCACACGGTAGGCTGGCAACATCCGCTGATTAACGATCGCCTCGCGCCGAAATACGGTAATTTAGCAGGGGTAGAACCCTGTCATCATGCGATCATTGATGAGCTGATGGCTACGGTCCGTTAGCGCCTTAGCTTTTATTCCAATTTTAAACGTTTACATTAATTAGAAGCCTTGATTTACCTGTATAGAAAGTCGTAATTATCACATTGATTGCATTGTTCGTTTGCCTTATTTACACCACCATTGTTAAATACAGCGAGCAATAGCAAGAGGTGTAATATGGCTACCATCAAAGATGTAGCTCGCGAAGCCGGTGTGTCAGTGGCAACGGTTTCACGAGTCATCAATAAATCCCCTAAAGCGAGTAAAACATCGATTGAAGCGGTCACCGCCGCAATGAGTTTACTTGGCTATCGGCCTAACGCCGCCGCACGAGCTTTAGTCAGCCAAAGTACCGACACCATAGGCGTGCTAGTCAGCGACGTTTCCGATCCTTTTTTTGGCATGCTCGTGAAAGCGGTCGATAATGTGGCTCATGACAATGGCAAGCATTTGTTGATTGGCAATGGTTATCACCGTGCTGAAGAAGAGCGCCAAGCGATTGAACTGCTGATCAACAGCCGTTGTGACGCTTTGGTGATTCACTCGAAAGGTTTATCGGATCAAGAATTGATCGACTACGCTGCCGAAGTGAAATCGATGGTATTGATCAACCGTCATATCCCGCAACTGGCTAACCGCTGCATCTCATTGGATAACTACAAAGGTGCTTATTTGGCGACTGAATTTTTAATCCGCCACGGTCATAAAAAAATCGCTTGTATTGGCTCTTCTCATTCGATTGAAGACGCTACAGATCGCGTAGCTGGTTATCAAGCCGCATTGAAAGATCACGGTATTGAGATCGCTCCTAATTACATCGAGTTGGCCGAACCACACAGCGAAGGTGGCGAGCAAGCGATGACTCACTTGCTGATCCGTTCGATCGACATGACTGCCGTGGTCGCCTACAACGATAATATGGCAGCGGGCGCGTTAAATGTGCTTGAGGAAAATGGTGTAAAAAGCCCTGAGCAAATTTCAGTGATCGGCTTTGATGATGCGTTGATCGCACGCTACATTCGCCCAAGGCTGACCACCATCCGCTACCCAATCGAGATGATGGCTGAAAAAGCCGCTAAACTGGCACTCCAATTAGCCCGTGGCGAAACGATAGAAAAAGAACCGATGATTTTCTCACCGACTTTGGTGCGTCGAGATTCGGTAGAAAAAATCTGACGCACTCAGGTTGCACTTTCACTCGCCACTTTGGGCATCAATACTCAACACATAAGCGACGCACCCACCTTAAACGTCAAATTGGTAAATGGTGGTATGAGTATATTCTTGCCCTGGCAGAGTAATACAGCTGGGTTGCTGCCATTCGGGATGATTGGGGGCATCCGGCAAGTATTGAGTTTCTAATGCGACCCCCGCATAGCCTTGATAAACCCCACCGCGCCGATTGGGCGTCCCCGATAGCCAGTTTCCACTATAAAGTTGTATGGCTGGCTTAGTCGTAAATACGCTCATGGTTACCTTTGCATCTGGTGATTTCAGTTGCGCGGCGCACACGGTTAAATCAGCTTTATCAGGCAATAAATAACTGTGGTCATACCCTTTGCTTGCTTGTTGCTGCTCATCTTTGAGTAAGTCACGACCTATTGATTTTGCAACGCGAAAATCAAAGCCCGTGTCGATGACAGATTTTGGCCCTGACAATGGGATTCCATGTGGATCTGTGGGTAAAAATTGATCGGCTTTTATAGAAAGTGAATGATCTAAAATCGTATGATCACTCTCTGCGCCTAGCAAATTAAAATAGGCGTGGTTGGTTAAATTAAGCGGCGTTGGTTTATCTGTGGTCGCTAAATAGCGGAGGATCAATTGATTCTGATCGTTCAGTTCATAGCTCACGGCAATGTCAACATTACCGGGAAAACCTTGGTCACCATCCGATGAATGGATTGAAAACGTCACTTGTTGAGCACTTTTGTGAGCAATAGTCCAACGACGCTGATCTAACCCTTCAAGACCACCATGCAAACTATTTCCAGCTTGGTTGGTCGTCACTTGATAGCGTTGATCATTTAATTCAAATTGGCCTTTAGCGATCCGGTTGGCATAACGTCCCACAGTGACGCCCATATAGCTTTGTTGTTTCTGGAAGTCGCTCATGGTGGAAACACCCAGCAGAACTTCTCTGCGTTCCCCATCCTTAAGCGCCAACTCACAACTGAGCCATGTTGCACCAATATCCATTAATACTACGCGGCTACCAATGCGGTTAGTCAAACTGACAAGTTGTGCCGGGCGGCCATCATAAGCTACTTGCTGAGTCATAGTGTGAACAAGTGAAGATGTGCAGCAAGCCTCCACTAGACCAGCGCCCTCTTTTGCTTGGCAGACGTAAATCGACGCTTTGAGGCCAGTCGCCACTTCATATTTCTCATCGACAGCCGCTTTCACTGCATCAACCAATGTCGGTGGGACAAGTGCCACAATACAGCCACCAAAGCCGCCCCCAGTCATACGCACACCGCCTTGGTCACCAATCACCTCTTTGATGATATCAACCAAGGTATCAATCTCTTTGACCGTAATTTCAAAATCATCACGCATCGATGCGTGTGATTGAGCCATCAGCTCGCCCATGCGCTTCATGTCGTGGGCTCGCAGCGCTTGGGCCGCTTCAACAGTACGGTCATTTTCAGTAATGATGTGACGAGCACGTTTAGCCACCAACTCATCAAGCTCAGAAACTTTTTGGTTAAACTGTTCAATGCTTACATCACGCAGCGCTTTGACGCCAAAAATACGCGCAGCCTCTTCACACTGCTGACGGCGAGTATTGTATTCGCTATCTACCAAGCCGCGTTTTTTATTGGAGTTGACGATCACGACAGCCATCTCTTCAGGCATTGAAACCGCTTGTGTTTCTAAGCTACGGCAATCTAAAAGTAGCGCGTGGTTTTCACGACCTTGCGCCGAAATCATTTGATCCATAATGCCGCAATTACAGCCGACAAATTCGTTCTCGGCCTGTTGGCCATTTAGTGCAATTTCCGCTTGAGAAATATCCAGTTGATAAAGTTCTTTAAAAGTTTGACCGATCACGACCTCAAGCGCAGCCGAAGAGCTAAGCCCCGCTCCCTGTGGAACATTACCGCTGACAGTAATATCCGCCCCGGTAAACGAGTACCCACGCGCAAGCAAACATTTCACCACGCCGCGAATGTAGTTCGCCCACATTTTGTCTTGTTGGAAAGTAATCTCTTGGGTGAGGTCAAACTCATCAAGTGCATTGCCATAATCAACAGACACGATGCGTACTAAATTATCTTCACGCTTGGCAGCCGCTACCACGGTTTGGTAGTTAATTGCGCAGGGGAGCACAAAACCGTCGTTATAGTCGGTGTGCTCACCAATCAAATTTACACGGCCTGGCGCTTGGATGATATGACTAGGCGCGTAGCCCAACACTTGCTCAAAAGACGCTTTCACATTTTGGATTAAATCAAACATTTGCATTCCTAAACTCATAAACTGGTTTTCATTTCTCATTAACCACTTAGCGCTATGAAAAAACTTTGTTAAGCCCAAGTCGTTGGAGGCGCAGCGAGGTGATAAGTAAATTCAGCCAATGAACATAGATTACCTATGTTCTTAGGGTGCGTTTACGCAGCAACAAGGCTACAACTTCACAGATGACGTTACTGCTCTTTGTAGTGAACATCACTTAGCTCGCGCAGACGCTGCGCCGCTTGTTCTGCGGTTAAATCTCGTTGGCTTTCAGCCAACATTTCATAACCCACCATAAACTTACGAATCGAGGCACTGCGCAGCAGTGGTGGGTAGAACAGTGCATGCAGTTGCCAATGGTCAATGTTCGTACCCTCTTCAAAGAAAGGCGCGTAATGCCAGCCCATAGAATAAGGGAAAGAACATTGGAACAGGTTGTCGTAACGGCTGGTCAGTTTTTTAATCGCAACGGCGAGATCGTCACGTTGCGCATCACTCAACTCACTCATGCGACGGATATGCGTTTTTGGCAGCAACATGGTTTCAAATGGCCATGCAGCCCAGTAAGGCACAACAGCCACCCAATGCTCTGTTTCCAGCACAATACGTGAGCCATCTTTCAGCTCAGCTTGCACATAATCCACCAGCAGGTTACTACCCTGTTGTTGGTAATACGATTTTAGGTTGTGCTCCTTGCGTTCAATTTCATTGGGTAAGAAGCTATTAGCCCAGATTTGGCCGTGTGGGTGAGGCTGGGAACAACCCATGGTTTCACCTTTGTTCTCAAATGCTTGCACCCAAACGTACTCTTTACCTAACTCTTCGATTTGATCGTTCCACGTATCAATCACGCTGCGAATGTTGCCCACGGGTAACTCTGGCAGAGTTTTGCTGTGATCTGGAGAGAAACAAATCACTCGGCTCAAACCACGCACACCTTGAGTTTTGAATAGAGGGCTATCGGACTCCGGTGCATCTGGTGAATCCACCATCAGTGCTGCGAAGTCGTTGTTGAATACGTACGTACCTTGGTAGTCTGGGTTGACATCACCAGAGATACGCTCGTTTGTCGGACAAAGAAAACACTTCTGATCATAACTTGGCAGTTCATCTACCGCTGGCTTTTCATCAGCCCCGCTCCAAGGGCGTTTGGCGCGATGTGGTGAGACTAAAATCCACTGCCCCGTGAGTGGGTTGTAGCGACGATGTGGATGATCCACTGGGTTAAATTTAACATTCGACATATTGCTTACTCAATTATGCTATTTGATAGTCCGGCGCGTCACGCCGGATAAAAACTAGTACCCTTGCGGGTTATTGGATTGCCAATGCCATGTATCAGCAGCCATTTCATTGATACTGCGCGTCGCCTTCCAAGCCAGATCTCGCTCCGCTTTTGTGGTACTAGCCCAACACTCGGCAATATCACCCGGGCGGCGTGGGCAAATCTCATAAGCAATAGGAACACCACTTGCTTGAGCAAAGGCGGAAACTATCTCTAACACACTCGATCCGTTACCCGATCCAAGGTTGTAAATATGCCTTCCCGCTTTCATCGCAACCGTATTTAAAGCGGCCAAATGGCCATCGGCTAGATCCATCACATGAATGTAATCACGCACACCCGTACCATCCGGTGTAGGGTAGTCGCTACCAAATATGGATAACTTCTCGCGGCGACCTACCGCAACTTGGGCAATAAACGGCATCAGATTATTCGGCACACCTTGCGGGTCTTCGCCCATAGTGCCCGAAGGGTGAGCCCCCACAGGGTTGAAGTAACGCAGTAAGGTCACACTCCAATCTGGCTCAGCAACCACTAAATCCGATAGGCACTGCTCAATCATATATTTGCTACGACCGTAAGGATTGGTGGTTGATCCGGTTGGAGAATCTTCAGTTATCGGCACGATTTCAGGATCGCCATACACTGTCGCCGATGAACTGAATACAATACTTTTCACTCCAGCTTTACGCATACTGCGCGCTAGCACCAACGAACCATTGACGTTATTGTCATAATATTCGAGCGGTTTTATCACGGATTCACCGACGGCTTTTAAACCTGCGAAATGAATCACAGCATCAATATTATGTTCAGCAAATACCTTATCGAGAAAGGCCTCATCACGGATATCACCATGATAAAACACGGGCGTTTTATCTGTCAGTGCATGGATACGGCTTAATACTTCAATCTTCGCGTTAGATAAGTTGTCAACGATAATGGGGTCGATACCCGCTTGTATCATTTGTACACAGGTATGACTTCCGATATAGCCCATGCCGCCCGTCACTAATACTTTCACCATACTCTCCTATTGGGATACCGATAGAGGTTGATTCTCGCTCTTGAAAAAGTCTAACAGCCTTACTCGCTTTCAATCTGTGATCAAAACACCACAATGTAAACGTTTCCACGAAAACTCTAAAACAATTCCCTTCACTTAACTGATTTTATTTAAATTACGTATACAATACGCACAGGTAGGCTCTAGTGAGATATTTTGCTGCCCACCACCTTGCACCATCATCTTCTCTAGTTCGACTTACCTTGCTGAGTTTTAGCCCATGACCCAAAGCCGTGTAGAACTGAATAACCGAATGAATATCGTCACTTTGACTTGGCCGATCTTTATTGAGATTTTATTACGGACGGCGATTAACACCAGTGATGTATTTATGCTGAGTAGTTATTCAGACAAGGCTGTATCAGCGGTTGGGGTTATCACTCAAATCAATTTTTTCTTGCTGATTGTCTCAATGATGGTCAGCAGTGGTACAGGGATCCTAATTGGGCAATACAATGGCTCTGGCCGCCAAAGTGAATCGGCACATGTTGGGGTGGCCAGTTTACTGCTTGGATTAATCATTGGCTCATCGCTCAGTTTAGCCGCTTATTTGAGCGCTAATTCAGTCATGAATGCCTACGGCTTAGAAGCGCAGGTCGCACAATATGGCTATGAATATCTGGTTATCAGTGGCAGCTTTACAGTAAACGTTACCATCGGCATTGTACTGGCGACGATTTTGCGCAGTAACGGCTACTCCAAAGCGCCGATGTTCATTAATTTATTTGCCGGATTATTGAATATAATCGGTAACTATATTGCTATTTTTCAACCCTTTGGACTGCCCGTCTACGGTGTACAAGGGGTTGCGATATCAACAGTGTTCAGCCAAATTGTCAGCACTATTTTGCTGTACTACACCGTTAAGTACTACCACATATCACTACCGGTGAAAGAGTGGAAAATCATCCCGAAGCCGCTATACCAGAAGATCATCAAGATCGGCATGATGAATGCGGGAGAGATTCTTTCCTATAACATGATGCAACTGACGGTGATTTTTTTCGTTGTAAAAATGGGCACGGCTTCACTGGCCGCGTTTACTTATGCGCAAAATATTGCCCGTCTCGCCTTTGCATTCTCAGTGGCTCTTGGGCAAGCCGGGCAAATTCAAACTAGCTACTACATTGGTAAAGGTTGGGTGGATGAGATTCTGACTAAAGTACAACAATATTTTGTGGTTGGCTTTCTCGTCTCCAGCACATTGACGATCTCAATTTATCTACTGCGCGCTGACATCATCGCCCTCTTCACTTCTGATCCTGAGATAACGACCTTGGTCGCGGGGTTAATTGCTGGCTCCATTGCAATGGAAGCCGGGCGCACGTTTAACCTAATTTTTATTGCCGCACTCAAAGGCGCAGGAGACATTCGCTTTCCAGTGCAGATGGGCATATTAAGCATGTGGACTTTTGGCGCAGGTTTAACTTACTTATTTGGCTTACATTGGGGATGGGGAGTTATGGGTGCATGGGTGGCCATTTCGGTGGATGAATGGTTTAGAGGCATCATCATGTTTAGACGTTGGCGATCTAAGGCTTGGACTAAGTTTAAACTCAGTTAACCCATGCCTGTCTGTTTATCGTTTTTCTGCGGTTTACAAATGGTTAAGGATTAAATTTGAATCTGCTCAAACATCCTTTTAAAGTAGCGAAACAACGTCTCTTTAAGAGTGCTTATGCACATGTTTACTATTTTCAAAACTTTTTTTCTGCTTGGGTGGATAAGCTTTGGTGGGCCAGCCGCTCACATTGGTTATTTCCGCAATACATTCGTTGAAAAATTAAAATGGATTGAAGATAAAGAATACGCACAGATCGTTGCCTTAAGTCAGTTTTTGCCAGGGCCTGGTTCAAGCCAAGTTGGGTTTGCACTAGGGTACCATCGTGGTGGCTTACTGGGTGGATGCGCCGCTTTTGCTGGTTTTACACTCCCTTCGGTTTTGATCATGGTTGCCCTTGCCATCGCCAGCAGCCAATTACTACAAACCCCCTTATTTCAAAACGTGATTCACGGCTTAAAACTGCTAGCCGTTGTGGTTGTCGCGGATGCCACATGGGGAATGTATAAAAACTTCTGTAAGAATCGCTTAACCGTTGGGTTGTGTGTGTCCACCGCTGTGATGCTGATTGTTGCACCCAGTATTGGAACGCAAATCGGAGTTCTCATTGCGGCAGCGCTGATCGGAGTGAAATGGCTCCCTAGTCAAGATTTAGCTACTGAACGTTCATTTGTCCCCGCTTTCGTCCCTTTCGCTCTCTTTATTGGCTTACTGGTCGGTTTACCTTTTGCCGCCCACTTGATGCCTGAAATCGCTCTATTTAACCACTTTTATCAAGCGGGTAGCTTAGTGTTTGGCGGTGGGCATGTCGTACTTCCATTGCTGCAAAATTTAGTTGGCGACGCGCTTGACCCGGATCTATTTTTAACAGGATATGCCGCAGCACAAGCGGTTCCTGGTCCAATGTTTACCTTCGCCACTTACATTGGCTACGCTCTACTACCACAAGCGCCAATCTTAGGCGCAACGCTGGCGACCATTGCCGTCTTTTTGCCGGGGTTTTTGTTACTGCTCGGCGTGCTTAAAAATTGGCAAGCCTTAGCAAACTATCGATCAGTATCAGGAGCAATCAACGGTGTTAACGCCGCCGTCGTTGGTTTGCTGCTCTCAGCCTTATATCACCCTGTATTTACAAGCTCGGTCAGCAATCATCTAGATATGGCGATCGTTCTGATCGGTTTTTACCTACTAAAACAGCTCAAACTGCCTATTGTCTGGCTGGTTATATTCTTTATGCTCAGTGGTATTGCACTTGGATTAAACTGAAATTGGCCATACGCCTTGTGACTAAAAATGGCGTCAAATAGCCGTATCTATCTAGTGACTCAGCGTCATCCAGCGGCTTTCCAGTACCACCTCATATTGCTTGGTTATATAACCCATTTTTTATTTAAATTTCACGCACGCATCGCTTATCTGTTCTAAACTTATCAATTAGAAGAGCCTCTCCATTTCAACCTTGGAGACCCTGTAGCGCAGAGGAACACGCGATGGATACGCATAGCAAAGGTTGCGAGCACGCCTATTTTCCACATGTTGGTCCACTCAATAAGCAACTGGCTAACATACACCAACGAATGCAAGTCAAAGTCCCAGAGATTGACCGCATCTCTTTTGCGCTATACGACCATCATCATGATAATTTGAAAACCTACGCCGACAGCACCTTTCACGGGGGCGAGCTTATACATTACGAGTTTCCACTTGCTGAGCTTCCAGTCCTTAAGCAATGCGCACAAAACGGCCAGAGTCGTAGCGTTGAAAATATCCCAATCCAATTGAAGCCAGACTATCCTCATACTCGCTGGCTAATTGAGCAAGGTTATTGTTCATCACTGGCGATTCCGACTTACCACCAGCAAGCATTTATTGGCTTTATTTTCCTCAACTCGTGTCAAAGCCATTTGTTTACCGAACAGGTAAGGCAGAATGTAGAACCTTTTATTGAGATGATTCGCTTTGCAGTTTGCTCTGAATACGATTTAGTCCACACTATTTTAGAGACTGTAAATTTGACTCAAGCGCGCTCCCCAGAGCATCAACTAGAATCGAAAGAGCATAAAGAACGTATTAGCTGTTATGCCAAAGTCATCGCTACTGAGGTTGCTGACATTTATCAACTGGATGATGAAACCATTGATAACATTATCCAGTTTTCGCGCTATCACGACATAGGCAAACTTGCCCTACCGACAAGCTTATTACTTAACCCAAATACATTAGATAAACCAGAGCGTGCTCAACTGTATAGCCACATAGAAAAAGGGATTGAAATCATTAATCAAATTATTGATGACATAGGTACACCTGATCACCCTTGCATATCCATATTAAAAGAGATCGTCGCTTATCATCATGAGTTTTTGGATGGCAGTGGCTATCCTTACGGCCTAATGCAAGACAATATCCCGATATCGGCACGCATTATTGCTGTTGCCAACGTCTTTGATGCCTTAACAAGCCATCGTCCATACAAACAAGCTTGGTCTGTTCCTTTTGCCCTTCTCGAACTGGAAAAAATGGTCGTGAGCGGCAAGCTTGATAAACACTGTGTCAATGCCCTTCGCTATCATCAAGATTACTTAAAACATGTGATTGATATTCACCCAGAAATCGACCCGAAGGATAGATTCAACTGAACAGAAATAAACGTCACTCTGAGTTAATAGTGTCAAAATAAGAAAGTGAATCCAGCGCGCAACTTTAACGTTTAGTAACTACAATCTTCTTTTACCTAACCATTCCACCATGCTAAAGTTAACAAAACGTTAACATAAGAATAATAATATTTTTGCCAATAACATGGAGTTAGAGAATGATTCAGCCTAACGAGTTAAGCAAAGCAACTTGTGCTCTCCCACCACCGAATGAAATGATCTTGAAATGGGCAGCGGAACGCCCCAACCAAGTTTATTTAAGACAAATTATTAACCGAAAATTTGTTGAATACACCTATGCTGAAGTCGCCGACAAAGCACTCAGGCTCGCCTCAGCGCTACAAGCGCTAGGGGCAAAACCCCAAGATAAAATTGCACTCATTTCCAAAAACTGCGCTGAATGGTTTGTGTGTGATCTCGCAATGATGCTCGGCGACTTTGTCAGTGTTCCCATTTTTCCAACGGCTGGCGCCGATACCATCGAATACTGCCTCACCCATAGCGAAACAAAAATAGTCATTGTGGGTAAACTCGATAACGGACAAGCCACCCAACAAGTATTGAGCCATTTACCAGATATCATCAGTATTGCGCTACCCTATGATTCAGCTCCCACTTGCGATCACCTGTTTACAAAATTGATTGAGCACTATCCGCCAAGCACAGAACGCCCTGTACATCATGACAATAAGTTGATGTCTTTAGTCTATACATCGGGTACGTCGGGCTTGCCGAAAGGGGCTATGCTGACCTACGGTGCATTTAGCTGGTCAGCTCAACAGCTTATAAACCACATTGGAATTCAAGAAAACGACCGTTTATTTTCCTACCTCCCTTTGGCTCATATTACTGAACGTGTTTATATTTTTGGCTCTTCCATCATGGGTGGGGTACAAACGGCTTTCCCTGAATCATTAGACACCTTTATTGAAGATGTCAAAATGCAGCGCCCGACGCTCTTTATCTCAGTACCAAGGTTATGGACTCTATTTCAGCAACGCATTCAAGACAAATTACCGCAGAAAAAGCTCAATTTTCTGCTAAAGATCCCTTTTGTAAGCACGCTGATTAAGAAGAAACTTGCTGATGGCTTAGGGCTTGATCAAGCACGTGTGCTTGGTTGTGGCTCGGCTCCCGTATCACCGGCGTTATTAGAGTGGTATCACCAAATTGGGCTGAACATTACCGAAGCTTGGGGCATGACAGAATCTTTTGCTTATAGCACCCTGAACTACCCGTTTAGAGCCGACAAATTGGGGTCGGTTGGACGAGCAGGCCCAGGAATCGAACTTAAAATCGCTAATAATGATCATGAGATTATGGTGCGTGGCCAAGGACTATTTTCTGGCTATTATAAAAATGACATTGCAACTCAAGAGTCATTTGATAAAGAAGGATGGCTACATACTGGCGATATCGGTTTTATTGATGCTGAAGGTTATCTCACCATTCAAGGGCGCAAAAAGGACACCTTTAAAACAGCCAAAGGCAAGTTTGTGGCTCCCGTACCTATCGAAAATAAACTGTTCGAATACACTCGAGTCGAGATGATGTGTCTGATTGGCTTAGGGCTTCCCGCCCCTATTTTGCTAGTTGTTCCACATAATTTCCCTCATTTTGATCGCGTTCGTTATGAGCGTACTACTCAAAAAGTCATTAAGCGGATGAATGAGGAATTGGAATCGCATGAGCAAATCAAAGGCGTGCTAATGATAAAGGAGCCATGGTCAATCGAAAATGGTGTCCTCACTCCTACCTTAAAAATCAAGCGGCATGTATTAGAACAGAAATATCATGAAATGGGGCACAATTGGCCAAAAGGACAACTGGTTGTTTGGGAAGAGTAATCCATTCTAATGGAGCAGGTTGGACTTAGCCTCTAACCTGCCAATACACCAAGTTTTCACACTAACAACCTCCTATATTGCCTAATATTTTGTCCTAATTTAACTCCTGTGCCTGCTATACTTAGCTTAAATAACGCTATTGAATAATTGAATCATGACACAAGATAATAACCCGCTGCATGGGGTCACTTTAGAAAAACTACTCACGGATCTCGTTGAATACTATGGCTGGGAAGAACTCAGCTACATGGTCAATATTAACTGCTTTAAAAAGGATCCGAGTATTAAATCAAGCTTGAAATTTTTACGTAAAACTGAATGGGCACGTATTAAGGTTGAAGAAATCTATATCAACCTTAAGGGCTAACTAAACGATATGAATTGAGTAGTATAAACTACCTTCTCCCAGCAGTTTCCACTGTTATCGGTTCTGCTTTTATCGGTTTTTATGCCCTTTTCTATTTCGTTGTTACATAAAAAAGCCCCACCAGCTTTCACTGGTGGGGCTTTTTACGTTCAGCTTAGCTTTTAAGAATTACTTCTTATCTGCTTCTTTACGTGCTTTAACGTCAGCAATAACTTGCTCTGCAACGTTTGCAGGACATGCAGCGTAGTGTGAGAACTCCATAGAGAACTGACCACGACCAGATGTCATTGTACGTAGGTGACCGATATAACCAAACATTTCAGATAGAGGAACGTTCGCTTTAATACGTACACCTGTTACGCCAGCTTCTTGATCTTTAATCATGCCACGACGACGGTTAAGGTCACCGATAACATCACCAACGTGATCTTCTGGAGTAAACACGTCAACGTGCATAATTGGCTCTAGAAGTTGAGCGCCAGCTTTAGGCATAGATTGACGGAATGCACCTTTCGCTGCGATTTCAAATGCGATTGCAGATGAGTCAACTGCGTGGAAGCCACCGTCGAACAGTTCAACTTCAACGTCTAGTACAGGGAACCCAGCAAGAACACCTTGGTCCATCATAGACTTAAAGCCTTTCTCTACCGCAGGCCAGAATTCTTTAGGTACGTTA
Organism: Vibrio sp. V12_P9A6T4; assembly: GCF_963874835.1. NCBI lineage: Bacteria > Pseudomonadati > Pseudomonadota > Gammaproteobacteria > Vibrionales > Vibrionaceae > Vibrio > Vibrio sp. V12_P9A6T4. The sequence goes on from NZ_CAWNJO010000033.1 coordinate 53,373, forward strand.
CCACCAACAACTACTGATTTGAACGTGAAACCTGAATTTGGCTCACCTGGTTTGATACGGTAGTCGATCTTACCGAACTGACCAGAACCACCAGACTGTTTCTTGTGCGTATAGCTGTCTTCAATTGCTTTAGTGATAGTTTCACGGTAAGCAACTTGAGGAGCACCAACGATAAGATCAATGCCGTGTGTACGCTTAAGGATATCAACTTTGATATCTAGGTGAAGTTCACCCATACCTTTTAGGATGGTTTCGCCAGTTTCTTCATCAGACTCAACTTGGAATGATGGATCTTCTGAAACCATTTTACCTAGCGCAATACCTAACTTCTCAGAACCGCCTTTGTCTTTAGGAGCAACAGCGATAGAGATTACAGGCGTTGGGAAAATCATTGGCTCAAGAGTACATTCGTGTTTAGGATCACATAGAGTGTGACCAGTTTTCACGTTTTTCATACCAACGATAGCGATGATATCACCCGCTTGAGCGGAATCAAGTTCGTTACGATCGTTCGCGTGCATCTCAACCATACGGCCAATACGCTCAGTCTTACCAGTAGCACTGTTAAGAATGGTGTCACCTTTCTTCAGTTTACCAGAATAAATACGGATAAACGTTAGGGCACCAAAACGGTCATCCATGATCTTGAACGCAAGTGCACGGAATGGTTCGTCAACAGAAACTGTTGCAACTTTACCAGTAGGCTCACCTGTTTCAGGATCAGTCAGATCTTGAGGTACAACTTCAGCTGGAGCTGGAAGATAATCAACAACGGCATCTAGTAGAAGTTGCATGCCTTTGTTTTTGAATGCTGAACCACAGAATGTAGGGAAGAACGCTAATTCACGAGTACCTTTACGGATACAAGCTTTTAGTTGCTCAATAGTTGGCTCTTCGCCTTCCATATAAGCCATCATTAGCTCGTCGTCTTGCTCTACTGCAGTTTCGATTAGCATTTCACGGTATTCTTCAACTTGCTCTACCATGTCTGCTGGAATTTCTTTGATTTCGTAGTTTTCTGGCTGACCTGAATCATCCCAAACGTAAGCTTGACGGTTTAATACGTCAACAACGCCAACGAATTCGTCTTCACGACCAATTGGAAGAGTCATAACAAGTGGGTTTGCGCCAAGAACTTTCTTCACTTGTCCTACAACGCGGAAGAAGTCTGCACCCATACGGTCTAGTTTGTTTACGAAGATCAGACGAGCTACTTCTGAATCGTTCGCGTAACGCCAGTTAGTTTCTGACTGAGGTTCAACACCGCCAGAACCACAGAATACACCAACACCGCCATCAAGAACTTTCAGAGAACGGTAAACTTCAACTGTGAAGTCAACGTGCCCAGGAGTATCGATAACGTTAAAACGGTGATCTTTCCAGAAACAAGTCGTCGCTGCTGATTGAATTGTGATACCGCGTTCAGCTTCTTGATCCATGAAATCCATGGTAGAAGCGCCATCGTGTACTTCACCTGTACGGTGGATTTTACCAGTAAGCTTAAGAATACGCTCAGTGGTAGTGGTTTTACCGGCATCAACGTGCGCGAAAATACCAATGTTTCTGTATTTTGATAAATCTGCCATTGTCTTACTCTGTTAATAAGGTATAAAGTGCGCGCAGAGTATATCACAATCTGTCAAGACTGATACCCTTGCATACGCTTGCTTGAAAAAAAATATAGTACGGTTACGAACTGTCGGTGAAATATAGGTCATAACCGTAAAAGAGGCGAGTTTAATTAAGATTTATAACTCATCAAATGCTTCAATTGCTTCAGATAATTTCTTCACACCGTGCAATTGCATGCCCGGTATTCCACCTTTAGGCATATTCGCCATCGGAATAATTGCTTTCTTAAAACCATGTTTAAATGCTTCATTTAATCGCTCTTGACCACTAGGTACTGGGCGAATTTCTCCGGCCAAACCGACTTCGCCAAACACGACAACATCTTTAGCAAGTGGTTTATCTCTGAAGCTTGAAAGCAGTGCCATGAGAAGTGCTAAGTCGGCGCTTGTTTCCGTCACTTTAACGCCACCAACCACATTAACAAACACATCTTGATCGGACATTTGTAAGCCACCGTGCTTGTGAAGCACTGCCAACAATAAAGATAAGCGATTTTGCTCAAGCCCAACGGCGACTCGCCTTGGGTTCGCTAATTGTGAATAGTCAACCAGTGCTTGGATCTCCACTAGCAGTGGACGCGTTCCTTCCCATACAACCATCACCGAACTGCCCGAAGTATCTTCTTCGCCTCGCGAAAGGAAAATGGCAGAAGGATTACTCACTTCACGCAAGCCCTGTCCCGTCATGGCAAAAACGCCGAGTTCATTGACCGCACCAAATCGGTTCTTGTGACTGCGTAATGTACGAAAACGACTATCAGTCCCTCCGTCGAGCAATACCGAGCAGTCAATAATATGCTCTAGCACTTTTGGACCAGCCAAAGAACCGTCTTTAGTAACGTGTCCGACTAAAAATACGGCAACGTTGTTTTGCTTAGCGTAGCGTGTGAGCGTTGTCGCAGACTCGCGCACTTGTGCCACCGTACCGGGAGAGGATTGGACGTCAGCCACATGCATCACTTGAATTGAGTCTATGACCATGATGCGGGGCTGCTCTTTTTCAGCGATTTGGCAAATGCGATCTACATTGGTTTCCGACAGCATTTTAAGCTTATCTTTAGGTAAACCAAGACGAGAGGCTCGCATCGCGACTTGCTGAAGCGATTCTTCACCCGTGACATACAAAGCAGGCATTGACGCCGCGAGCTGACACATGGTTTGCAGTAATAAAGTCGATTTCCCAGCGCCAGGGTTACCACCGATTAAAATCGCCGCGCCGGGTACGACACCACCACCCAATACACGGTCCAACTCTTTAAAGCCGCTAGAAAACCGTGGGACTTCCTGCAGATTAATATCCGACAGCACTTGGACTTGTGATTCCGTTACTGCCCCAGCGTAACCACCTAGTCGCTCATTACGTGCAACCTGCGGCGATGCTGCCAAGCGTACTTCGGTGATAGTATTCCATGCACCACAAGCACTACATTGACCTTGCCAACGCGGAAAATCTGCGCCGCAATCATTACATACATAGGCGCGTTTTGCTTTTGCCATGCTTCCTCAACAATTCCTGTTTCTTGTTGGTAACCTATACTTTTCAAGCTTAAAGATTAAACTGTTAAGTAATCATGAAGTGATATAGGTTGATTTACGTTTAAATAAAGGTTGAACCTTCGCAACAGATAACTAAAGATTATGATAACGATGCCGATTAATCTTTAAGACGGACACTCTAACAGAAAAGTATGCAGCAATCTGAAATTCTATCAATCGCAGAGCGTTTGATCCCAGCTTACCGTTTACCTGATTTTGAATACCTTCTTTCACAAATGACAGAAGATGAATCACCGTCGGCAAAATTACTGGTCAAAATGGAGCTCAATCGCATCATGGCTCCTTGTGTTAAAAGTATTGACTTGCGAGGTCGGGTACAAGGGGAATGCCGAGAATATGAATTAGATGGCCGCAAACATTGGTTCGACGATGTGGCCTTTAACGCGTATCACAAAGGGGTCAAAAAATTTGGTGCGTACACGGAAGGTGTATGGGAAGCATTAAACAATACGCCAAACAACTTCCGTGTGATGCAACAACGTGGTGCCCAAAACCCACAAAAAGACGGTGGTGGCAGTACGTTTTTTGAGGCTGAGCCAATTAAGCTTGGTTATGATCTCAAGCGTCAAGAAAATCGCTTAAAAGTCACCTCACAAGTTGAGATTCACCTACCTAGTAAACAGCTGGTCAATGGCCTCAGTGTTGATCTATCCGTTTCGGGTGCAAAATTTAAAGTTCCCGCCGCTTTTAACTACAAGCTCGGTGAGGTGATCAAAGTCTATTTTTCCGAACTCAACAAAACGTCAGAAGTGGTTGGACTGCACCACGCCATTGAATATCGTATTTTAGGTATTGATGAGTCTTACGATAACGATGCCGTGAAATTTCTGCGTACACTAAAACTTTCCGACACTAACATCATCGAAAAAGTGATTACTGAATCGCTGCAAAATAACACTCAAAAAGCGCGCCACGATAACCAAGATAAACTAATCCGAGCTCGAACCCGTGGTTACGAGCACACCTATTTAAAACACACCTGTAACTTACCAGTGTTTTTTAGTGGCAGTGAATTGAAGTTGGTGCTGCTGACTGAAAATAACCAACCGATCTGGCAATACTGGCACGACGAGCGTAATCAACAAGCACTCGGTTCGTTATTCAATAAAGAGCGGATGGAACAGTTAACCAAGCCGGGGATGCGAGGTAGCAATAATGTGCTTTATGCTTTTAAGCATGAACATCAGGAAAAAACGCTCTTTTTTTCAATGATGATGCCCGAGGCCAACCGTGAACAAAGAAAAATGTTTTGGCATGTTGGCGCTCGTCGACAAAGTTGGAAAGCGTTTCGCTTATTTGTCTTTGAACTCTCGGATGAAGAGCGTCAAGAACTTGCGGTTCATGCCCATGAATTGTCAGATCGCTCAAGCCACTTAACGCACTGTGGCGTTTTACAAGAAATTGGTGATGAGGATTCGGCAAAAGATTACCTATTGACTGACAAACCCAATTTACCCAATAGCGAACTCAATAAATTTCGTCATCCAAGGCAGATCATTGGCCAACCTACAGGCATTTATTTTGATGCTCGCTCGCGTAGAAAAGAGCCTCGTTACCAATTCAAGACACCGCTGACTATCACTTCAGGATCTGGGGTAAATGCAACTGGCCACACGATTGATTTATCCAAACGTGGTTTAAGTATTATTGTGGATACACCACTGCCCGTGAAAGCAGGCGATAACGTCACCATCAATTACCACGAATTACAGCTTTACGACAAAAAGCTGCCACTGCATAGCCTTCCCTATAATGTCATTCGAATTGGGCCCGAAGGTCGGCGTCTACAATTGGTGATAGAAGAAAATATACATACCATCAAAACAATCGCTTTTTTCAATAGCATTATTGAAAACAATCAAGATAAGTTGTTACAGAAAGAAGAAGTACTACCAAGTCATAACTTGCTGGAAGGGTTGCACAACATTTTGCTTGATAAGATGATAAGTTCGCCGATTTTCGTTGATAAACACGGTGCAAATTTACGCCCTAAAGTGATTGGCGTGAATTATCCCTTGCCGCCTCATCTTGTGTTACTGGCTAAATTAGGCCAAGAAAATCGCATCACGTTAGAGCCAATATTCAAAGGTCACACCAATACGCTACTGGCTAAACCGATGCGGCGCATTGAAGGTGCGCTACCGCAATATCACGACGTTTATATTGCGGCAATCAAATTTGGCACGCGTATTCAATCAATCCAATCGAAATTATTAAGTGATTTTGAAAACACTAAAGAGCGTATTGATTTCATTCAAAAAGCGCAGCACATGGGTGAAATTTACATCTTGAGGATTTGCAGTGCACCCGTCTTTGACCCAATCACTACGCTGCTGCGCAGTGATCTCAATGAGTTGGCACAAATTAGTCTTCATCACGCTCGTACGCTAGAAAAAGAGATCACCTCAATCATTGGTTATGGAGAGGTGATCGATATTACAGAAGAAGTATTGATCCGCTTAGAGCTGACCTTGTAAAAGCGACTGACTTTTGTAAAAGAGAGAGTGGGCATCGCTCACTCTCTTATCTCTTGCTGTTGAGCTTTACTTAAGGCTTCACTTTCCAACTGAGTTTTTGCTGCTTCACCAATGAGGCAGAGAGAATACAGAGCACGCCACCAAGGCCTGCAAAACGGACCGCCGCTTGTGCTTTTTCTTCAACTTTAGGTTTAGCATGATAAGCAACGCCTAACCCCGCAGCAGCCATCATAACTAAATCATTCGCCCCATCGCCAACCGCGACAGTATTGTGCAATTCAATCTCATAACGTTGTGCTAACTCAACCAAAATATCGGCTTTGGTTTGTGCCGAAACGACATCACCTAGTACTTGACCAGTAAGCTTGCCATCAACAATTTCCAACGTATTGGATTGCGCATGATCAAGTTGCAGTTCGCTTTTTAAATAATCTGAAAAATAGGTAAAGCCACCGGATGCAATCGCCGTTTTCCACCCCAATGCATGCAGTGTCGCCACCAGTTCACGTAAATCGGGCATCATGGGTAATGTAGAGCGAACCGCTTCAAGAATCGACTCATCGGCACCAGCAAGTTTGCCAACCCGCTGACGCAAGCTTTGCTCAAAATCCAATTCACCTTGCATCGCTCGCTCAGTGACTTCGGCTACCTCCTCTCCGACACCCGCTAACTTAGCTATCTCATCAATGCATTCAATTTGAATCGCCGTGGAATCCATATCCATCACAATCAAACCCGGTTTAGAAAGGTCTGGTACTTCACACAAACGGGCATAATCAATTTCGAGCCCTTGTAAAATTTTCTCGTGCTCTGTCGTCAGCTCACCTGACATCAACGCCACTTCATAATGCCCCACTTTCCACATATCGAGGACAGCGTTGTAGTAACCGGTAAAAAAGTCAATATCATCAAAATGTTGAGTGGAGAGATAAGGTGCAAAAACAATCCAACTTGCTTTTGCTTTATCAAATTGTGAAGAGAAACGAGTTTCAGGCAAGCGGTTGAGCAGCGTTGTGTGCCTTTTGATCGGCAATGTTTTGAGGGCATCCATGTTTATCATTCCTTAATCAATCCTTTTCCTTCAGCCTGCTTAAACGCACCACAAGCAAAAAGGGATCAACTCGATTCAATGCTCGAGTATCAATAAATGAGTGTATGCCCCTGACGTTACCCTATTGCAATTTAAAAACGCAAGTCTCAATATGAGTAAAGTTTTTATTTATCCAATCAGGTGGGTTATGGACGGCTCTTTATTTTCATTTCGCGTCGCAATTCGTGTGCTTACCGTCATTTTATTAGCAGGCATGTTCTTCTTTACCGTAAAAAACAGCGTTGTGATCAGTAAAGGTAACGAACGAATTCAGGCCAACCAACTAGAAACATTAACTAAGGTTTTGATTTCACAGGCATCATTATCTGCGGGCAGCATGATATCAGAGCAAGATCAAGAGCGCCTGCTAGCCCTTACCAACCAGTTAGCTCAAGACAAACTGGTGTTTGATGCTACCATTTATGATTCCGAAGGAGTCAAATTAGCCGCCAGCGATAACGCGTTAAGCGTACGCGAAGTATTAGGATTGGATACACCACTGCGCACGGCCAGCATTGGCCGTCAGCAACTGGTTGAGCCTGTCTATCATGAAAGCAGTATTATTGGTTTTATCCGCATTACTTTTGAAACTGGCCGCGTCACGGCGATTTCAGATCACCACTATCGTAAAAGTGATCGCTACATGTATCTCATGCTGTTGACCAGCTTTGTCAGCGGTGTATTGCTCACACTGCTACTACTGCGTCGAAAACCGAAGAGTGGTGGTGAGAACCTGCTGCTACAGAATGTGGATGATATGACTTAGCAGGCTTTGTAAATAAAAAAACCTCAGTTGCGACACTGAGGTTTTTTATAAAAGAATATTATTGAGCGTCGCCAATCAATACTGAATCTAACGCAATTTCAATCATTTCATTGAAAGTGTTTTGACGCTCTTCTGAAGTCGTTTGCTCGCCAGTTTTGATGTGATCAGAGACAGTGCAAATCGTCAGTGCTTTTGCGCCATATTCCGCCGCTACGCCGTAGATTCCTGCCGCTTCCATTTCTACACCAACAATGCCGTATTTATCCATAACATCGAACATCTCTGGATCTGGCGTGTAGAAAAGCTCTGCGGAGAACAAGTTACCCACTTTCACGTTAATACCACGCGCCGTAGCCGCTTCTTCTGCGGCTTTAACCATTTTGTAATCGGCAATCGCAGCAAAGTCGTGGTCTTTAAAACGGATACGGTTAACTTTGGAATCGGTACAAGCACCCATACCAATCACAACATCACGCACTTTGATATCGTCGCTGACCGCACCACAGCTTCCGACACGGATCACTTTTTTCACGCCAAAATCTTTGATAAGTTCCGTCACGTAAATTGAGCATGAAGGGATCCCCATGCCATGGCCCATTACCGAAATTTTACGACCTTTGTACGTGCCTGTATAACCAAACATGTTACGGACATCACACACTTGAACCACATCATCAAGGAAAGTTTCTGCGATGTATTTTGCGCGAAGTGGGTCACCCGGCATTAAAACGACGTCTGCAAATGCACCCATTTCAGCATTAATATGTGGAGTTGCCATTAAAAGTATCCTTTATCTAAATTGACCAAAGAATAGAGAGTGATCTCTCTATTCATCCTCAAAAAATGAATCGCTACGCTTACTGTAAGAAATTGGTGCCGTAATCCATCGCAGACGTACCGAAATAGTGCGCCAGTGACTGACCAATATCAGCAAACGTCTCACGGCGGCCCAATGAACCGGGGGCCACTTTATGCCCATAAATCAAGACTGGAATGTGCTCGCGCGTATGATCCGTACCCGGCCAAGTTGGATCGCAACCATGGTCCGCTGTAAGAATAAGTACATCGTCCTCTTCCATTAACTCAAGCACTTGTGGCAGACGCTTGTCAAAGTACTCCAGTGCCGCAGCGTAGCCCGCAACATCACGGCGATGACCATAAGCGGAATCAAAATCAACGAAGTTAGTGAAGACGATGGTGTTATCTTTCGCTTGTTTGATTTGTTCTAGTGTTGCATCAAATAAAGCCGGGATGCCTGTCGCTTTGACTTTATAAGTGATGCCGCAGTAGGCGTAAATATCGGCAATTTTACCAATAGAAACCACGTTACCTTGCTTCTCATCAACCAACTTTTGCAGCACGGTCGCCGCTGGCGGCTCAACAGATAAATCACGACGGTTGCCAGTACGAGCAAATTCTCCCGCTTTCGGGCCAATGAACGGGCGCGCAATCACGCGGCCAATGTTGTAATCTGCTAATTCTTCACGTGCGATCTGGCAAAGTTCTAACAAACGGTCAAGACCGAACGTCTCTTCGTGACAAGCAATTTGGAACACTGAGTCAGCTGAGGTATAGAAAATCGGTTTACCCGTTTTCATGTGCTCTTCACCCAAATCATCTAAAACCTGAGTGCCTGATGCATGGCAGTTACCAAGAAAACCATCCAAACCTGCGCGTTCAATAATGCGATCTGTCAGCTCTTTCGGGAAACTATTTTGCTTATCGCTGAAATAACCCCATTCAAACAGCACAGGAACACCAGCAATTTCCCAGTGACCCGAAGGAGTATCTTTACCTGATGAAAGCTCAGCGGCGTGGCCGTACGCACCGATAATATCAGCGTTGGCATCAAGCCCCGGAGCAAAACGCCCCGTTGACTCTTTATGCGCCATGGCGAGCCCCAGTTTCGATAAGTTTGGCAGCGTCAATGGTCCCTGGCGATCCGCATTATTCGCTTCGCCTTTAGCACATTGGTCTGCGATGTGGCCCAAAGTGTCAGCGCCAACATCACCAAATTGTGGTGCATCAGCGGTTTCGCCGATACCAAATGAATCTAATACTAAAATAAATGCTCTTTTCATTGCTCTCTCCAACCGATATTTTTATACGTCTTCTGCGCGAATTTGGCCGTAGACATCGGGTGTTGGTGTGTATTCTCCGCCAATTTGAATGGCGCTTTGTAATGCTTTGGCCGCTTGTTGCCATTGCGCTTCATTACGCGCATGGATCACCGCCAACGGCTTGCTGCTATCGGCAACGTCACCTAGGCGAATAAATTGGTCAAACCCAACCGCGTAATCAATAGTGTCAGTTGCGACGCGGCGTCCACCGCCCATCTCCACCACGGCCATGCCAATCGCGCGAGTATCCATTGCCGATACGACGCCACTTTCTAGAGCGTAAACGGGCTTAACCAGCTCGGTTTTTTCAAGATAGTGATCGTAATTTTCAACAAAATCAGCGGGGCCGCCTAAGCCTTTGACCATTTTGCCAAAGCATTCAGCCGCTTTTCCGTTATTAAGAACGGACATCAGTTTCGCACGAGCATCATTGCTGTCTTTTGCTAAATTGCCTAACAACAACATCTCAACGCAAGAGGCCAAGGTAATTTCCAGTAAACGAGGGTTGCGATATTCACCAGTTAAAAAGCGTACCGCTTCACGCACTTCAAGGGCATTACCTGCCGAAGAGGCCAGCACTTGGTTCATATCCGTCAAAATAGCCGTGGTTTTCGTACCTGCGCCGTTAGCCACTGCGACGATAGATTTAGCCAACTCTTCAGAAGCTTCGTAAGTCGGCATAAATGCGCCAGAACCGACTTTGACATCCATTACCAAGGAATCTAACCCAGCGGCTAATTTTTTAGAAAGAATCGAGGCGGTGATGAGTGAAATATTGTCGACCGTTGCGGTAATGTCACGTGTGGCGTATACGCGTTTATCCGCTGGCGCGAGATCACCTGTTTGGCCGATGATAGCAACGCCCGCTTCTTTGGTTACTTGACCAAATACGTCATTACTTGGCGTGATGTTATAACCAGGAATCGACTCCAATTTATCCAGCGTGCCGCCCGTATGACCAAGGCCACGCCCTGAAATCATAGGAACAAAACCGCCGCAGGCTGCGACCATGGGGCCAAGCATCAGCGAAGTAACATCGCCTACGCCGCCAGTTGAGTGTTTATCAACGATAGGACCACCGAAGTTCATCGCATCCCAGTTGATCACCATTCCAGAATCACGCATGGCGCACGTCAGTGCAATGCGCTCTGGCATAGTCATTTCATTGAAGAAAATCGTCATGGCAAAGGCCGCAATTTGGCCTTCAGAGACGGTATTATTCGCTACACCTTGAATAAAAAAGTTAATTTCTTCGGTGGTGAGGATCTCGCCGTCACGCTTTTTGCGAATGATTTCTTGAGGTAAAAAAGTTTGAGTTGAATACATTAGTTGCCTCCCAAGCATGATGCTTTGGTCAGTAAGGTAAAGAGGTAATCGGGAGCTGATGGCTCAGCTCCACGAGTCAGACTTATTATTATCAGTCCTACTTCAGCGCATAATTAATACGCAGCTGGATCGGCTTTTTGGTCTGTTACTTCTAATGTATTCAAAAGATTGGTTAGTAGGCTTGAAGCCCCAAAACGGTAGTGCATGCTGTCGGCCCAATCTGCGCCAAGTAGCTCATCAGCCATCGCGAGATACAATGCAGCATCTTGCGCTGTGCGTACACCGCCCGCAGGTTTAAAACCTACAGTTTTGGCAACGCCCATATCGCGAATCACTTCTAGCATCATGCGTGCGTATTCTGGTGTTGCATTCACAGGGACTTTGCCCGTTGAGGTTTTGATGAAATCAGCGCCCGCTTCAATACAGATTTGAGACGCTTTCTTGATTAATGCTTCTTCTTTTAGCTCACCTGTTTCGATGATCACTTTAAGCAGAATGTCACCACACGCGGCTTTACATTGCTTAACAAGATCAAAACCGACTTGCTCATTACCGGCGATTAATGCGCGGTAAGGGAACACAACGTCGACTTCATCAGCACCGTACGCAACAGCGGCTTTAGTTTCCGCAACGGCAATCTCAATATCATCATTACCGTGTGGGAAGTTGGTAACGGTTGCGATACGAATCTCTGGCGTGCCTTGCTCACGAAGTGTCTTCTTCGCAATAGGAATAAAGCGAGGGTAAATACAAATTGCAGCGGTATTACCTACAGCCGTTTTGGCATCATGACAAAGGGCAATCACTTTCGCATCCGTGTCATCATCGTTTAGCGTAGTCAAATCCATCAATTTCAGTGCACGTAGTGCGGCTGCTTTTAAATCGCTCATTTCTATCTCCGATCAATATATTCAAATAGTTCACTAGTAAACCACGCTCAGTGTTGAGAGCGAGATGGCTTGCTAGCCACAAATGAACGGACTTGGTTCCTTGAAGACTCGAAATGCACTTGCATTTCAATTGCTATCCCTGTCACCGCACAGTGCCAATTTGGCCTATGGCACAACCATGATATGCCACTTATTTGCACTCATCGCCGTGTCTAACGTATATCCGTGTGTAACTTATACCCGTATCTAATTTATATCAAAGCAACACGACATGATAAAACGGGCTGCCTTTGCGTCAAATCATACTCCATGTATTGATTGGCGCTAGCTGATATCTTCACTCTTCTATTGAAAATGAATCCCACTGATACAGTATAGATTTTCACTACAAAACTGTAGCGTCATTCATAGAGCAAACGGTTTGTATCTCAAAAAAGATCAGCGTCAACGATAATCTCGTTTACCGATAAACTCTGATCTATCCATTAAAAGCTAACTTATAAAAGAGAGCTTGAGGTGATACACACTGACCACCCGACTAAAGAGTGAATCAAAGTATTCCTTTCGCCAAAACAAAAAAGCCCCGCAGCAATCTCTTGCTACGGGGCGATGTTAAACGGCGTCTATATTTCTTTCTCTTATTTAATTAGAAAGAAAGGAAGAAGCCAGCAATGGTTGCTGCCATTAAGTTAGACAGTGTACCAGCACAAACGGCTTTTACACCCATCTTCGCGATATCGTGACGACGGTTAGGAGCAAGACCACCTAAACCACCGAGTAGAATCGCAACAGAAGAAAGGTTGGCGAAGCCACACAGTGCAAATGAGATGATAGCTTGAGTTTTCTCAGACATCACCGCACCAGTAGCAGCAACGATCTGTGCGTTCTCACCCACGTAAGGTACGAAGTTTAGATAAGCAACAAATTCGTTTACAACCAGTTTTTGACCGATGAAAGAGCCCGCGAGCGTTGCTTCTTCCCATGGCACACCAATCAGGAATGCTAATGGAGAGAAAAGCCAACCAAGCAGTAGTTCTAGAGTCAGTTCAGGCATACCGAACCAACCACCCACACCACCAAGCATACCGTTAACTAACGCGATTAGACCAACGAAGGCAAGTAGCATTGCACCTACGTTCAGCGCAAGTTGCAGACCAACAGAAGCACCACCAGCAGCAGCATCGATTACGTTGGCAGGTTTATCATTGCCATCCATATCGCTACCCAGTTCTTCATCTGGAGTATCGGTTTCTGGTTTGATGATTTTTGCAAACAGCAGACCACCCGGTGCTGCCATGAAAGAGGCTGCAACAAGGTACTCTAGCGGTACACCCATCGATGCGTAACCAGCAAGTACACCACCCGCAACTGAAGCCAAACCACCACACATTACTGCAAACAGCTCAGATTGAGTCATTTTAGGTACAAACGGACGAACCACGAGTGGCGCTTCTGTTTGACCTACGAAAATGTTGGCTGCAGCAGACATCGATTCTGCACGAGAGGTACCGAGTGCTTTTTGTAAACCACCACCTAGAATCTTAATTACCCATTGCATAACGCCAATGTAGTAAAGCACAGAGATAAGTGCCGAGAAGAAGATTAGAGTAGGTAGAACTTGGAAAGCAAAGATGAAGCCAATACCGTCAACTGAAAAGTTAACTAGGCTGCCGAATAGAAAACCAGTACCGTCTTTACCGAAGTCGATGACGTTTTGAACACCCGCAGAGAAACCTGCAAGGAGATCACGACCCCATGGTACGTAAAGAACGAAACCACCGATAATAAATTGGATAGCAAAAGCGCCACCCACTGTTCTTAGATTGATAGCTTTGCGGTTATCAGACAGTAGAACTGCAAGTCCTAGCAGAACTGCCATACCGACTAGGCTCATAAACAGGCTCATAGTTTATGATTTCCTTATTAGGTTATTGTTGGCGTGTTATAAAATGGAGCTCATGAAGCGGGGTGATTATACTCATCACCACTAAGATAAAGTAATGCCAGCCTCACACTTTCTTATAAGATTCACTGCCCATTCACTCATTTATGTGAGCACGTTCAATATTTACTGATACTAGAATCATTAAACCTACATTTCATTTCGAATTTATTCACACCGGAAAGAACAGAGAATGGCTGTTTTTCCACAAAACATCAGCAACCGTTTGCTCTGATTGGTTCTTCAGCAACGCAAGCGTTTGCAGGATAATCGGCAGTTTTTGTGGGTGATTCGCTTGCCCTTGAAAACCATTGAGTGGCATATCAGGAGCATCCGTTTCTAGCACTAAACTTTCGATGGGGAGTGCCGCAATAGTAAGACGGGTTTTGTTGGCTCTTGGATAGGTAATAACACCACCCACGCCAATCTTAAAACCCAGTTCAATAAACTGGTTTGCCTGTTGAACGCTACCAGAAAAAGCATGCAGCACTCCACCTTGGTTAAATTGATGCTTTTTTAACAGTTGTATTAGGCGGTTGTGCGCTTTACGGCTGTGTAATATCAATGGAAGTCTGACTCGTTTCGCAAGCTCTAGTTGCATTTCAAACATTGTTTCTTGCAAAGCGGAAGCAATATCAGTCGCAAAATCTAAGCCACACTCCCCCAGAGCCACGCATTGGGCTGGTTTTTGAAGTAGCTTTTGCTCAAGCTCGTCGATATCCGCAGGAGAAGAGGTTGATAAAAAACAGGGATGGAACCCGAGAGCAAAATAGAGTTCAGGATAACCGTTAGCAAGCTCGGCCACTCGTTGCCAGTTACTTGGACCAACGGCGGGAATCACTATTTTCTCAACCCCCTGCTGGCGAGCTAAATGTAAATGGTGTTCAAACTCACGCTCAAAGATAGAAAAATCGAGATGGCAATGCGTATCAAATAAACGCAGCTTCTTATTCTCGCTCACGTTCTTTACTCTGAACAGGATCTTGACGATAAGGAACACAGCTACGTTTTTTATCTGGTGTTAAACCCATGTTCTCACACCAGCGATCATAACGCGCAACCTGCTTTTTCAACCACTGCCACATAACCGCCTCTCTTACATCACTGCTCTTCGCGTTTAAAGACCAACTCAGTTGCTGATGACTCCTGTTCTACAAAATAGTAGCCAGCACTGTCAAACTGAGCCAATTGCTCTACAGAAGAGATTTGTTTATCGATAATGTAGCGCGCCATCATGCCACGAGCCTTCTTAGCATAGAAGCTAATGACTTTGTATTGCCCTTTCTTACAATCCTTAAATACCGGAGTAATGATGCTCCCCTTAAGCTTTTTCGGATTAACCGCTTTAAAATACTCGTTGGAAGCGAGATTAATCAACACATCATCGCCTTGCTCTTTCAGAGCTTGATTGAGTTTATCGGTAATGATATCCCCCCAAAACTGGTACAGGTTAGTCCCCCTCGGGTTACCCAATCTCGTGCCCATCTCTAAACGGTATGGTTGCATCAGATCCAGTGGTTTCAGTACACCATACAAGCCAGAGAGCATTCTTAAATGCTGTTGTGCATGTTCAAATCCGGCATCCGATAATGTTTCTGCTTCAAATCCTGTATAAACATCCCCTTTAAACGCCAAAATGGCGGGACGTGCATTATCCAACGTGAAGGTTGGGCTCCACTGCGCAAAGCGAGCCACGTTGAGCCCAGCGATTTTATCGCTCACTTTCATCAACGCTGAGATGTCGGCAGGAGTCAATTGACGGCAAACATCGATCAACTGAGCTGAATGGTCAATAAGCTCCGGCTGAGTATATTTGCTTGTCACCAACGGGGATTCGTAATCTAACGTCTTGGCTGGGGAAACAACAATGAGCATGATATTCCTTCCTTTCTATTCTTATTTTATGACTCACAGAGTACAAAAAAAGCCATGCGGTGTCTGCATGGCTTTTTCAATCTATTTAATCGTCAGTAACGATAACAGGCTATTTGTTGTTGTACCAAATGCCATCTTCCAACTGAGATTTTAACTCAGGGTAATCATTAGCATCGAAGGTGGGAACCTTACCTGCGGCTAGCTGACGGTTATAATCTTTCGCAAGCTTAATCACAATGCCAGAGAGCAGAATGATCGCCACTAAGTTAACAATCGCCATTAACCCCATCGAGACATCCGCCATTGCCCATACAGTCGGCAAGGTCGCCAATGAACCAAACATCACCATGGCAAGGAAAATAATACGGAACAACGTTAACCCTTTCTTATTATTGTGCTCTAAGAAAATCAGATTCGTTTCGGCATAAGAGTAGTTGGCAATGATTGAAGTAAAGGCGAAGAAGAAAATTGCAAAAGCAACAAAAATCCCACCCCAACTGCCCACTTGTGAGCTTAATGCGCGCTGAGTCAGCTCGATACCGGTAATTTCACCGTGCGGTACATATTCACCCGACATCAAAATAATGGCGACGGTTGCTGAACAGATCACAATCGTATCAATAAAAACACCCAACATTTGCACGTAACCTTGAGAAGCAGGATGCGGCGGATAAGGCGTTGCAGAAGCCGCTGCATTAGGTGCTGAACCCATACCAGCTTCATTGGAAAACAGACCGCGTTTGATGCCGTTAATCATGGCTTGAGCAATCGCGTAACCTAAACCGCCTGCGGCCGCTTCTTGAAGGCCAAATGCACTTTTGAAAATAAGGCTTAATACGGCTGGTAGCTTTTCTATATTAGTGACCATGACAAACATCGCAATCGCTAAGTAAGCTAATGCCATGAAAGGTACAATCAACTCAGCGGTACGCGCAATTTTACGGATACCACCAAAAATGACGAAAGCCGAAATTGCAACGATGAAGATACCGACATACAGCGGATCAAATCCAAAAGCATTTTTCATAGCTCCTGCAATTGAATTAGCTTGAACGGCATTGAATACTAGGCCAAAAGCAATAATCAGGAAGATGGAAAACAGGACACCCATCCAACGCATACCAAGGCCTTTTTCCATATAGTACGCAGGGCCACCGCGGTAGTTACCATCTTTGTCACGGGTTTTGTATAGCTGAGCCAACGTGCTTTCAGCAAATGAAGTCGCCATACCAAGCATAGCAATCAACCACATCCAGAAAATCGCGCCTGGACCACCCGCCGTTAAAGCAACGGCTACACCGGCCATGTTTCCCGTACCAACTCGCGCAGCAAGGCTAGTACAAAGTGCTTGGAAAGAAGAAATACCGGCTTTATCTGCTTTGCGGCTGTTTTTCAACACACTAAACATGTGGCCGAAATGGCGAAATTGAATGAATCCTAGGCGAACGGTGAAGTACACACCAACACCGACTAAAAGATAAACAAGGATGGATCCCCAAAGTAAATCATTCATTAAATTGATTAAGTCTGTCACAAGAACCTCTCATAGAGTGATAGCGCTGACCTAAGCGAAAAGCTTCACGAAAAAATGCACATGCGGCGAGTCAACGTTCTAACCAGCATGTTTTTATCGATATTATGCAATGCATTTTATTCGTCCAAAAAGTGAGGAGTCTCAACTTTTGAAGGGGCAACGTATTTTTGACGGGCGGATAATGCAACCTGAAAGAACAAAAATCAATATGCAACAAGTTTAGTTAAAATGTTATTTTTCACTATAAAATCACCTTTGATTAACATTTAACAAACCAACGCAGCAACAGATTGGCAACCAAAACAACCCAAACTGGAAACATTGAAAGATAAAAAACAACCATAAAAACCCAGTTGCACTCACTTAATCTCACCCCTTGAGAATAAAGGGCTAATCAGTTTCACCACTAAATCTTGCATAAATTTATGATAATTTTTTATTGAATGGTCATAAAACAACCAACTAGGCAATTGTAAATTTTCAAAACAACATTTATTTAACATTTCAAAATGCAAATAAAATCGTTTGCGTCGCTTAACCGCTCCCTTTTTGTACTAAAGAATCCCACTGAAACTGTGAAATTCTGGTCAAAATCCAATAAAAGGTTCATCAAAAGGAAACAAATGAGAAACAAATCATAGCTAGGCTAGCGAAAACTGTGCTATCTAGAGAGCACGACATGGCGTAATAACAACAACAAGAGGTTGCTTATGGAAAGCTTGCAATTTGACGAAATGTTGGAAATGGAAATCACAAAACTCCGCTCTAGTCGCACTAAACCAGTAAAAAGAATGTGGCGAGAAATTGAAGCGATTCAGGATCAAAAACGGTTACAAAGAGAATTGATGGAGATGGATGTCTGCTTCGAGGCTGATCAAATAAAACTCTGAGTAAAAAGGCACTTCAACAGTGCCTTTTTGTTTAACTGAATCAGCAGAGATTACTGGCACTCTTGTGCGGTTTGCCGAACTCGGTGAGCTAATTGTTGGTACTGCTCCGCAATTGTCTCACCAAATACTGGATCATCTTCGGATTGTTGCCAGCTCGCCTCCACCGCTTGCCAATCAGTCACATTAAAGGTGCGGCTGATCAAGGGTAAAACCGATTGTTCTTCTAACTCCAGATGACGCTTCTGGGAAGAAATAAATGCATCAAGCTGCTCGATGAACACGTGCTGTGGTACAACTGCATCTTGCAAAATCATATCGACAATCTCTAGAAAAGCATGAGTTTTCTCAGAAAGTTCTACATGTTCTCTCGCTAAATTTTGAATATCATTATGTTGACCATAATGATCAATATAATAGTGATAGAGAATATCTTCTTTGGGGTGGTGTACTGACTCTGAATGCGTCGCCAAGTAGTCAATAATCTCTCTCACTAAAGAGTAGTTGATACTTTGTTCATCACTCAATTGCCGTTGTTTATCTCGCAAAATGGCAAGCAAACGCGCCATATACCCGTGTTCTCTACGGATCCTTTCAATCATCATTGTGCTTCTCCATTACACTTATTTTAGATAAGTGTATAAAAGCTTCAGCGTGCTTGTTTTGACCCTGCTCGAAAAAACATCAATTAATCACTTATCCAATACGGGTTGCCAATTCACAGGCGCTTTCCCCTGCTCAATAAGTAATTGATTAGTCTTTGAAAAATGTTTACAGCCCAAAAAGCCTCGATGCGCAGAAAGAGGAGAAGGATGCGGTGCTACTAATACATGATGTTTACTGCGATCAATCATGCTACCTTTCTTCTGCGCGTGTGAACCCCACAACAGGAAGACAACACCTTCACGCTGCTGATTTACCGCCTCAATCACCCGGTCAGTAAAGGTTTCCCAACCAGTATTAGCGTGCGAATGCGCCATACCTTGTTCAACGGTCAATACGGTATTGAGCAATAGCACCCCTTGCTCGGCCCAACTTTTTAGGTAACCGTGCTGAGGAGTAACAAAACCGGGGATATCTTGCACCAGCTCTTTGTAGATATTCACCAGTGAAGGTGGGGTTTTAACGCCGGGTAACACCGAAAAACATAACCCATGAGCTTGATTTGGCCCGTGATAAGGATCTTGCCCTAAAATCACAACCTTAACATCGCCAAATTCGGTAAAACGAAACGCATTAAACACGTCAGCAGCAGGTGGATAAATCACTTTCCCCGCCAGCCTTTCCTTTTCAACAAACGCTATCGTCTGTTGAAAATACTCCTGCTGTTTTTCATGGCCGATAACATCGTGCCAAGTCAATGATTGAGTCATAACAACGCTCTGCAAATTAACTAATTACAGCATTGTAACCATAAAAAGCCACCACTGCATGAGTCAATGTCACAGAGCTTTTGCCAGTTAATGTGATTTTTGTGGCGTTCGAGTATGCCCTTGACCGTTCACATGTCGGTTAGGTATAGGCAATCGGACTGGTGGGCGAGCTATTGATGGTGAACGTGAGATCATATGAAACATAGTGACATCCTCCTTCATTTTGACGCGGCTATGCCTTTGTCTTTATGAAAGAAAGATGCCAACTTATTTAAGATGCTACTGAATCTGCCGATTGTGCGTGTAGATCTCTTAATGTTTGAATTTCTTGGGCCCAGATGTCTGGATCGATTGTCTCTAAAATCAATGGGATACCATCAAACCTTGCATCTTTGGCAATAAATTCAAAGCATGGCCAACCAATTTCGCCTTGCCCTAGAGAATGATGGCGGTCAACACGGCTGGCAAACTTTGCCTTTGAGTCGTTGATGTGCATTGCACGTAAGTAGTGCATTCCCACCACGCTATCAAACTCTGAAAAGGTTGCCTCGCACGCCTCAACTGTGCGCAAATCATAACCTGCAGTAAAAGTATGACACGTGTCAAGGCACACACCTACTCGCGATTTATCCTCAACTTGCTGGATAATTTCGGCTAAATGTTCGAAACGCCAGCCTAGATTCGTCCCCTGCCCTGCGGTGTTTTCAATCACAGCAACGACCTCAGGCACGGCTTGATGTGCAAGGTTTATCGATTCTGCAATCGTCGCAAGACATTCACTTTCTGAGACTTGTTTAAGGTGACTACCCGGATGAAAATTCAGAAGCGTCAGCCCCAGTTGCTGGCAACGTTGCATTTCATCAATAAAAGCTTCGCGTGACTTAGCAAGCTTATCGGCTTCTGGCGCGCCCAGATTAATAAGGTATGAATCATGCGGCAAAATGTGTTCACTTTTAAAACCAAGCATGTGGCAGTTAGCCTTAAAAGCGCGAATGGTTGCCTCTTCGAGCGGTTTAGCAACCCACTGGCGCTGGTTTTTAGTGAATAAAGCAAATGCATTTGCTCCAATTTCTCTCGCTCTCAATGGGGCTTGGTCAACGCCGCCAGAGGCCGATACATGAGCACCAATAAATTTCATTCCACGGCCCTGAATTCTATTTGTCATTAAATCACTTTGTACTTTCAACATTGGACTTCAATTGTCTGATTTTCTGTTACTTAGGTCAAACACGCGC